>PARF01000019.1 GCA_002709915.1 Roseibacillus sp.
GGGAGGCCGAAAGATGGAGGAAGTGTGCGCCTCCATGGCTAATTACGCAAACAGCAGAACACAAACGAAGAGAAGATACCTGAATCCTGAGTTTACCGTCTCAAACGCGGCCGAGGTAAGACCGATTCCAAACGAAGAATTGTTGTTCGCAGCTCGACCCAGCTCGAATGCTTGGCCGTTAACCGTAAAGTTGGCGGTGTCGCCATCGAACTGCATCGTTGTGACGATCACCAGAGAGGTCATTGTACAGACAATAACCGTATCTACGAAGGGCTCCAGAAGGGCCACAACGCCCTCTGATGCTGGCTTGCGCGTCCGTGCTGCCGAATGGGCTATGGGCGCTGATCCAATTCCAGCCTCATTGGAGAATGTAGCTCGACGCATGCCCCAGATAAACGCTGCCAGAATTCCGCCTGTCACCGCGGCCCGAGGCTGAAACGCTTCGGTTACAATCATGCCTATCGCTCCGGGAATCGCATCGGCGTTTACCACCAGTACGAGAAGAGCACTCATGATGTAAATCACGCACATCGTCGGAACCAGTTTTGAGGTTACCTTCGCAATCGATTTGATCCCTCCAATAATTACCAGCGCCGTTACGAGTGCCATCATGAGACCGAAAACCCACTGATTTGACGCGAAGAAACTATCCTGTCCGGTGACATTGATAAGCTGCTGGGTGACTTGGTTGACCTGAAAGATGTTTCCACCTCCGAACGAAGCAAACACGCAGAAGATCGCAAAGAGGACAGCAAGAATGGCACCGATCGGCCCGAGTCCACGCTCCGCCATACCTCGCTTCAGGTAATACATGGGTCCACCCTGAACATGACCTGCTCCATCGATGCTGCGATATTTTACGCCAAGAGTACACTCAGCAAACTTGGTAGCCATTCCGAGAAAGCCACTGAGAAAGAGCCAGAAAGCAACCCCCGGACCAGCAATGGAAATTCCGATCGCAACTCCAGCGATATTCCCAAGCCCTACCGTTCCCGAGACTGCGGTCGCAAGCGCCTGAAAGTGTGAGATGTTACCGGGATCATCTGGCCCACTGTATTTTCCCCTGACTGTTCGCAACGCCAGAGGAAAGGCCCGGAGATTGATGGCCTTGAAAACCGCCGTAAAAACAATTCCTGCGGCAGCCAGCCAGAGAATAACCCAGAGGACTTCATAATCCGCAATGCGGATGGAAGAAAATATGGCTTTTACAAACCACCCGGTCGTTTTTCGGAAACCCTCGTTAATTCGTTCGTCGACCGATTTAGTTTCCTCTTCTGCAGACGTAACTTCTTCGGTCTGTCCGACCTCAGTAGCCGATGATAGAGGATTTGTATCCGGTTCCTGAGCGACAACAATTCCATCACCCAGGAGGAGAAGGGAACCGAGGAGCAGTAATCGACGGAAGCCGGGCCGGATCTTCATCTTTGGAAGCTGACAATTCCGAACCTTGGGAACAAGGCCGAAGGCAATTTTTAAGCGGTATCCCTTGCAATTCTTAAAAAAAATTACGTATCGACCCTGTCTGCTGCTCTGCGAGGATCTAATTCCCAGATGGATTCCGAATGTCGCTCCCGATCTACCTCAGGATGGACTCCGGAAGATTATCCAAGGATCACGGTGGCGGCTGTGATACTCGCCCTTCTCGTGTTTGGGGTATACCTCTCAACTCGATATGACCCGCCCCCAGTCGTTGGCACTGAAGGACCATCCGATGTGTTTTCCGGAGAACGAGCATTTGAACGCCTAAAGAGGATTCTGCCACGTGCCGAACCTCATCCCCTCGGCTCACCCGCCAATCATCAAATTCGCTCCAGAATTTTTGAGGAATTGAAAGATCTTGGGCTTGATCCCGTTCAAAATGACCATTGGGTCTCGAGCAGGAGCCCTACCGCAGGTAGCAGCCTCACTCTCGCCCGAAATCTCATTGTCGAGTTACCCTCTGCAAATCCAGATCTTCCCGCCATCCTCCTTGCCTGCCATTATGACTCCGTAGCTGCAGGTCCCGGCGCCAGTGATGACGCTGCTGCGGTAGCATCGCTGATAGAAATCGCCGCTATTCTGATGAGGGAAACACCCCTCGCCCGTCCGGTGTTTCTACTTTTCACTGACGGAGAGGAAGTTGGCCTCATGGGAGCCCGGGGATTCGTACGCTTTAACGAAATCGCAGATCAGATCGGTGTGGTGATAAATCTTGAAGCACGAGGCAGTTCCGGTGGCAGCCTAATGTTTGAAACTTCGGAAGGAAACTCATGGCTCGTTGAACAAATGGCGCGGGGCCTTGATCGCCCTATGAGCAGCTCCGCTTACGTCTCAATTTACCGTGCAATGCCTAACTCGTCTGACCTCACCGTTTTCATGAATCGGGGGTTAAGTGGATTCAACTTTGCCTTCATTGGCAACCCTAAGCATTATCACACCCCTCTCGATAATATCGAGAACCTCGACCTTGGAAGCCTGCAACATCAGGGCGATCATGCGCTTGCAATAACTCGTCAACTCCTTCTTTCGGAATGGATCGAACCGTCTTCCAGCCAGGACGCAGTCTACACCGATATCGGAGCCAGCTTTATTCTCTCCTGGCCTGCAGGACGGACCCCGTGGTTTGCTGGAGCCATTCTACTCTCCATCGTCTTTTCCTTTCGCTTTTCCGCTAACGCCAGCTGCCTGCAAAGACGAAAGCTCCTCCGCGGAGGATTTTGCTGGGCGCTGAGCATGCTTCTTGGGGTTATCCTGGGCTGGCTCTCAGCCACTCTCCTCCAACATCTTGATTCAACTCCAACACCATGGCCCGAGGAATTTCATTACGACCTCATCGTACCCTCTCTCGTCGCTTCCCTAGCCACGCTGGCAGCCGTCACGCTAATTCGGTCCGATCCCACCACTTTTTATTTCCTCCACGCAATCGCTCTTTCTCTCGGCTCCCTGATCCTGAGTTTTTCCGCCGAGGGGTTCTCTTACATTCTTATACTTCCCGCCTTTACCGCCTCACTCGCATCGTTCCTGCTTGCCGGGAATAATCGAAAGCGAAGGCTTCTTCTTCCTGTGTGTTGCGTGCTGGTTGCAGCGGCCACCTCTCTGGTCGTAGTCCCTATTATTAAGTTTCTGCCGCCCGCTCTTGGAGTTTTCGCCTCTCCACCAATACTCTCATTTCTTGTCGTTCTCCTCCGTCTCCCGCTCGCCCCAGTTGTCTCCTCCCTTGCGCGTCCTTTTACCTCTGGTATTTGTTTTCTCCTACTTACAGGAGCTGTGTGGGCCGGATATGCTGCCGTGAAATCACCCTTTTTCAGTTCGAGTGCTCCGCAGCAAATCAATCTGACCTATTTTGAGGCTGTTAACCGAGACGACGCTCAGGTCGAAATTTCATCATGGGAGGGAGACCTTCCTCAGACGCTAATCAGAAACCTCGTACCGTTCCCCGAGGCCAGCGAGCTCCCATATCCCTTGGGGCCATCTGTCTTCACTGCTCCTAAAGCGCAGCTAACGAGCCCCGATCTTGAGCTCCTGAAATGGAATACGACAGAGCATTCACACTACGCAAAAATTCGTCTTCGGCCGACTGCCGCATCCCAAGAAATTCAGATCAGGATTGATCAAAGAGCAGGGCTCTCCCAGGTCACTGCGCTCGGGATGGACATGCGCTTACCCGATCCGGATGTGCATGGCCAGCAGTCCCTAGTCTTCCGGGGAATACCAGAGGACGGCCTTGAAATCACTTTGGCATGGACGTCTGGCCCCTCCCTTGCCCTTTCTCTTATCGGCATCACTCCCAAAGTCCCGCCCCAGCTCGATGCCCTGCGTGCAAATCGCGATCGAGCCCCGGCCTGTCCGGCCCACGGAGGAGATCGCTCAATCACTTTGCGTCAGATGACCCTAAGGTCGCCCTTATTCTGAACGAGCAGAGCATGCCGTCTTAAGCCGCGCGTCTCTGAGAGGGCGCGCAGACCATCTCCCCATTTTTCATTCCTACCTCAACCGTATCGCCCTCGGCAAAAAATCCTTCGAGAACCTGCAAACTAAGAGGATCAAGAAGGCACTTCTGAATGGCTCTCTTGAGAGGTCTAGCCCCGTAGACAGGATCATACCCTTTCTCCGCAAGAAAATCCTCTGACTCCTTACTGATCCGCAGATTAAGCCCCTTCCGAGATAATCTTGCCTCTACCCTCTCCAACTGCAGCCGGACAATGCGCTGTAATTCCCTCTTGCCGAGACGTTCGAATACCACTGTCTCATCAACCCGGTTCAGAAACTCCGGCCGAAAATGACTGCGAAGAGCCTCCATAACGCCCGCATCCTGCTGTTCGGAGCTTCCCTCACTAACAAGTATGTCGCTGCCAATATTTGAAGTCATAATCAGAACCGTATTGCGGAAGTCTACTGTCCGCCCCTGCCCGTCAGTGACTCGTCCATCATCAAGGACCTGAAGGAGAACATTGAATACCTCAGGATGAGCTTTCTCAATCTCGTCGAGTAGAACGATTGAGTAGGGATTCCTCCGCACATGTTCGCTTAACTGACCTCCCTCCTCGTAACCAACATATCCCGGCGGAGCACCAATGAGGCGGGAGACACTATGCTTCTCCATATACTCCGACATATCGATCCTGACCATTGCACTCTCGTCATCAAAAAGAAACTCCGCTAACGCCTTGGAAAGCTCGGTCTTTCCAACTCCCGTCGACCCAAGAAACATGAAAGAACCAATCGGCCGATTCTCATCCTGCAGGCCAGCTCGAGCGCGCCGGATGGCATTTGACACAGCTGTTATGGCATCTTTCTGACCGATAACCCGATCTCCCATCCGAGCTTCCATCTCTACAAGCTTATCTCTCTCTCCTTCTCGAAGTCTATCGACAGGAATACCGGTCCAAGATGCGACCACTCGTGCGATATCTTCCTCAGTCACCTCTTCTCGGAGAAGCTGCACGTCGGAGTTTCGTTCACCTAGACGAACTTTTGCCTTCTCGAGTTCATCTCGCACGTCAGGCAATGATCCATAAGTTAATTCCGATGCACGTGTCAGGTCCCCAAGACGCTTCGCTGATTCTGCCTCCGTCTTCACTTGGTCAATACGCTCTTGAAGAGCGCGCACCTCCTCAATCAGATCTTTCTCTTTGCGCCACTGCTTTGTAAGGCCGGAAGATTGCTTGCGTAGATTGGCTATCTCTCGCTCAACCCTCGTTAGACGCTCCGAGCTTGCTTGGTCTGATTCCTTTTCAAGCGCCTGCCGCTCCATCTCGAGTTGCATTATTTGGCGCTCAAGCCTGTCAAGATCTGTCGGCATGGAGTCCAGTTCGATCTTCAACCTTGAAGCAGCCTCATCAACGAGGTCGACAGCCTTGTCCGGAAGAAAGCGAGCCGAGACATACCGGTCCCCTAACTGGGCTGCTGCCACCAGAGCACTATCCTGGATTCTTACGCCGTGATGAATCTCATAGCGTTCCTTGAGACCACGTAGGATTGCGATCGAGTCCTCCACCGAGGGCTCCTCAACCCTGACTGGTTGAAATCGACGTTCGAGGGCGGCATCCTTTTCCACATAATTTCGATACTCTGCGGGCGTAGTAGCTCCAATAGTACGTAGTTCACCGCGGGCCAACTGCGGCTTGAGGAGATTAGAAGCATCAACTGCTCCCTCACTCGCACCAGCTCCAACGATGGTGTGTAGCTCATCGATAAAAAGGATAATCTGACCATCTGCCGCGGTGACCTCCTTGAGAAATGCCTTCAAACGGTCCTCAAACTCGCCCCGATACTTTGCTCCCGCAATCATGGATCCGATATCCATAGCTATAATTCGCTTGTTCTTCATCGAATCCGGCACATCACCACCCACGATTCGCCGGGCGAGGCCCTCCACGATCGCCGTCTTACCTGTGCCTGGTTCACCAATCAGAACGGGATTATTTTTTGTCCGACGGGAGAGCACCTGCATTACCCTTCGAACCTCTCCATCTCGTCCAATTACAGGATCAATTTTGCCTTCGCGCGCAAGAACGCAAAGATCGGTACCATACTTCTCGAGTGCCTGATATTTCCCTTCAGGATTCTCATCGGTGACCTTCTGACTCCCGCGGACCTCTCTTAACGCACTCTCCAAATCTCCCTCGCTAGCCCCTGCTCCAACCAGAAGATCCTTCCCGGATCCACTTACTTCCATCATCCCCAGAACCACATGTTCAATACTGAGAAAATCGTCCCCCATCTTCGACCTGACCTCATCCGCAAAATCCAATACGGATCGGAGGTTTCTCTCCAATTCCGGCTGCCCACTCACCCCCGCCACCCGCGGTTCCCTGTCAAGGGACATGATCAGCCGTGCTTTCAAGCCGGTAATATCAACACCCGCTTTCTCAAGTAGGGAAACCGCCAGTCCTTCTTCCTGCTGTATCAATCCAAGCAGAACATGCTCACATTTCAGCTCTGCATGCCGAGACTTTGCAGCTAGTCGCTGCGCTCCCTGGAGTACCTCCTGAAGTTTGATTGTTAGTTTTTCGAGGGCCATGGAAAACCAGTCGCAATTTCCAGACCATCCCAAATATCCCGTATTATTAGGGTATGGCATCAATAAAGAGACACCGTGACCCGGGAAACGGGACACCGTGTCGGGTCGAATTGTCCCACTTTACCTTCCTTGCCTCCCCAGCCATTACCAGAGATGCTTCCCCCGATGACCCCTCGCGAGCGTCTTCTAATGATCGCACCCGGCGTGCTTTTCCTTGTCGCTTTTGGCTCATTCGAAATCGGTCGCTTCGCAAGCCGCAAGGAAGCCGAACGAAGGGTCGCCGCGCAGCAATCAACGAGCGAAATCGAAGATATTTTTGCCGTCCTTCGAAATCCGGACATCGGAAAGCGCCGTTTCCCCTTTGACCTCCTCGTTAAAAACTCAACGGGAAGGAAGGTAGCTACCTTCGACAAGGAGGATCCTGCATCATCGGCCATTTTAGAAGCAATCAGAGAGGCTGCTGATCATGCAATGAAGATTCATAGCGAAGAGGGCTCAGCTCTCAGGGGCCTCCGCCGCATCAACGAAGGATCACGTTTCTTTGAGGACACTCTCCGAGAGCATATTGATGCTAATGAAGGTCTTTTCTGCTCGGTCCCTGAAACAGCTGAAGGGAAAGAACAGCGCACTGGATATCCTGATCTCCGGATCGAGCACGTGGAATCTGGAACGGTGGCTTATCTCGATCCCAAACTCTACGAGGAAAAAAGCCGATCTTCTACCCTTAGGAGCTTCTATTACAAGATGAGCTCAAGCGACTCCTCCAAGATCACAGAAGATGCTCATCACCTCCTTCTGGGGTTTTCACATGATGGCGCTGACGGCGAATGGACCTTTCTTAACTGGGAACTACTTGACCTCAGCTCCTTAAAAGTAAAGCTGAAGGCAGAATTTCAGGCATCCAACAGCGATCTGTATTCCGGTGAGTTAGTGATCGGATCTTCCTCTGCCCCCGGGGCCCGCTAGAAGCCATCTCCACGAATTCTCGTGAAATTCCGTGCGCGCTCCGAAATACCCAGTTAGCTTTTCTGAGTGGGATCTCATGCTTCCAGAACCAGCGGCAGCGTCGCCAAGGACGACTATCTTGAGCAAATCCTGCATCTCATAGAGGAAAAGGGATATGCCAGACCTGTTGACATCTCTCAACGCCTTGGCATCTCTCAGGCCAGTGTTACAAACATGCTTCAGCGCCTCGACTCGGAGGGTCTGGTGAAACACGAAAAGTATCGAGGCACGGCCTTGACTCCAGAGGGGGAGCAAATTGCAAAAGCAATCATGGACCGGCACAAACTCCTGACCGAGTTCCTCAGGTTTTTTGACATCAACGAAGATACCATCTACCGGGATGTGGAAGGGATGGAACATCATGTCTCAAGAGCCACCCTCAGCGCTCTCCGGGCAGTTACCGAGACGCTCCGGAAGAATCCCGAATTTCGCCGACAAGTCCTTGATCGACTGGGCAAGTAACCTGACCGACTCGTCACACGTCATTCACTGATCTCCGCTCACTTTATTCTCCCTTGTCTCCAGACGCTACCATGGTTGACAGATTGAGCTATGAGATCTCAACTAGGGGTCACGTATGACTTGGGACGAAGAATTCACCACCATGTTTGATCGCTGCGTCGGAATCTACCGGAGCGGCAATACCGACTTCGAGAGCTACTACAGCGAAAATGATCTGAAATTTCTCAGGAGCATCGGCTGCAAGACTCGAGAACTATTTGACTTCGTTGAGGACCATGTGGACGAAAGCGCTCCTTCTCCCACTACTGCTCTCTTGATCACGGCAGTTCGCCGTGACTTCCTGCATGTCGTCCAGAATGGTCAAATCAGTGAACATCAGATCACGAGAGAAGATCTTCCTTCATTTGGAGATACCTTGGGGGAAATTCACTACCTTCCCCGAATCCTTACCAAAGCCCGCGCCAAACTTCGGGGAGAACTGGATCCCGACATCATGTATTGCTGTGGCGGAGATCGAAAATTTCTTCGTGAACATGGAATCCACCCGGCTGATTTTCTTCGTCACGTCTGGGCGGCTGACGACAATGACGAGAAAGTCCTCGAGCTTGTCATATCTTCGTCTGCGAACAAGCGGTGAGCAGTTGGGAGGCTTCGCTAGTTTTTAACAGCTGTTCCCATTTAGCCTGTGATTTAGGAGTTCGAATCACCGGGTTTCGGCCACAGTGTGGCGCATGTCCAAATATGACGGGGAGGAGATTCTGGTTGTTCCGCGCGAACTTTTCGATGACCTCGGAGCCTTTCAAGGTCTCACCACGGAAACCGATCGCTACATCGCGACTCTTTTGGACCCTTCCAATAATTTCTTCATGGATCGGGAAGCCGCGGAGGAGGATCCCTCCTTTAAGCAGATTATTCCGTATTCCATCTTCAGGATTGGAGACCATTACCTCCATTATGTCCGTGGAAAGTCCGGTGGAGAGAGCAGACTCCACGCTCAGGGATCACTGGGAATCGGGGGGCATATCAATCCAGTCGACGAGAGGAATGATCCTCTTGGCCACGCCACATACATTGCCGGTGTAGCACGGGAAATCGATGAAGAAATTATTCTCCCCTCTCAACCAACACAGCAAATTGTCGCTCTTCTAAATGACGACAGCAACCCCGTGGGCCGTGTTCACCTCGGAGTTGTTCACCTTTTTGAACTCGAAAGCAGGGAGGCGCAATCGCGTGAAGACGCACTTCTCGACCTCCAATTCAAGAGCTCCGAGGAACTCAAGGGGCCTCTTTATGACAGTCTGGAATCTTGGTCACGCTTCTGCGTGGACGCCTTGGACAATTTCTAGAGGGTCTGAAAGGCTCTCCACCTCGGCCTAGCTGGAGTAAGAGGACTCAACTCGATGAGCAACATCCCGGTAACCGTAGTCCACCTCATAGATCTGCTTGAAGCAATTGAGCGCATCGTCCTTACCGGCAACCTTCTCATGAATCAACCCAAGCTCATAAAGGACTTCCTTTTTGGTCTTATCCATGACTGTCAGTTCCGCGTTAGCATCTGATAGTTGCTTGATTGCCATATCGCTCATTCCTTTAGCATCAAACGTCCTACCAAGAAGGAGCAGTACCCTTGTTCGAATATGAGGGTTACGGGTCGCTTGCTGGAGATGGGGAATAGCGTCACTGAATTCGCCTGCATGGTAGAGAGCCTGACCTAAATCGTAGCGTAATTGCGGATCGGTTGGATTCTGCTCTACCCTCTTACGACGCTCCTCTACCTGAGCGGCGGCCCGAGCCTGCTGATACTCATCGAGAGCAGCCTGCGCCTCTTCATCGTCGGGATTTTCTTCAACTCGAGCCTGTAGCACCCGCACCTCTTCCTCTGCAGCCCGGTCCTTCATATTATTGGCCTTCATTTTGAGGGCCGCATCACCCGCCGAAAGAGTATGAGCCCACTCATACATCTGCTGGGCCATAGCCCAGTCCTCCGACTGCTCGTAGATGGCAGCCAGTTGTTTGACGACGTCGAAATTATTGACGTCCTCGTTATATTTCTGGACCAGCTGGTCACGCCTTTCCTCAAGCTGATCCTGAGTCATAGCAGCACGGGCTGCCTTCTCGAGTGCCAGCGTCTCCTTGTCATCCTTTTTNACCAANGCNCCGGANGCATCCTGACTACGCGCCATCGAGGCCCGAGCCGTCATATCCTTTTCNCCCTTCACNGCTTCGGTGTCGGTAGGNTCANCCTTNACTATATCCTTNTAAACAGCNGCNGCCTCCTCAGGCATGTTCCGNGCCTCATAAAACAAAGCCAGNTTGTGNAGCAATTTNGTATTGTCCGGAGTTGCTTTCCGGATTGTCTCGAGNGCNAAGGCCGCGGTATCGAGCATGTTGAGATTAAANGANACATCNTGNAGCAANTCNTTNAGAGCGGCNTTGTAAGGGTCTTTCTCCAACTCCTTTTCGATGTCATCTATTACCCCAGCCGGATCCTTCTTGGCTTTTCCCTTCAACTTTCCGGCTCCGCCTCCACCAAAAAGCCCCTTTTTCTTTGGCGGTCCCATGATCTTCATCTCCGCTGCACGAAGCTTTTTTCGTCCATCAACAAACCCGGGCTCAGCCTTGAGAACCGACAAAAGAATTTTCACCGCATAGCCCAAATTATTTTGCTCAATAGCGGCATCCGCCTTGAGCACTAGGTCCCCAAGGTTCTTGGGGAGGTCCGAAACTGAAATTTCAACAGGACTCGATTCTTGAGGANTTGGGTCGGCCATGGAAGTGGGATTTTGCTGGGGCGCTAATGAAGCGATTCCGGGGCCACATGGCAAGCGCCTCCTGCCAGATGGCGGAATAACCATCCACAATGGGATAAAAAGCAGAGCTACCCGGTCTCGGCCTACCGTTCTCTCNTCTTTCTCATGGCACGATGCACGGGAGATGTCATCACGCCGCCTGGAGCGGCCTTTTTCTCTGCGGTGTCGTCAGGCGTCAGCGCCCCACGTGGCGGCAGAACCCCCTTCTGGACCGAAGCGCGGGCTCTTGGAGCAACTTTGCTGTCTGAATCAAAAGCTTTCTGGTAAGCGGCCACCTCGGATGGATCCGTAAGAATTGACGGATGAATAAGAATCACCAGCTCTTCCCGGAGTATGTCCTTGCTGTTTACTCCAAGAAATTTGTTGAGAATCGGGATCGAACTGAGAAACGGAACTCCTGACCCTGTCCGAGTGTCTGACTCGGTAATCAGACCTCCCAGAACAATCGTCGACCGGTTAGGCACTGTTACTCTGGTAGAGATTTCATCGGTATCGATATCAGGCACTTCTCCAAATCCCTGAATAGCCCGGTTCTCTCCGATATTGTCCCTCACGAGAGAGATCTCAAGAGTTACCTCATCCTCCGAATTCACCAACGGTCGAACTTCCAGCTCGAGAACGATATCACGAAACTCCACATTCGTTGAGAACCCCGTCTGGGTTCCACCCTGGAAAGTGCTCGTTGGAACCGCGATCCGCGAACCAGANCTAATTCTGGCCACGCCATTGTTCGTGGTGAAAATCGTTGGACGTGAGATTGCGGTGAAGTTTCGGTTACTCTCCAGCGCATTCACGAACACCCCAAAGTTGTCACCGATGACAGCATATGCCGAGAGCCCACCTGCGGCAGCTCCCGGAGCACCAAGAAGGGAGTTGAAATCGAGAAGAGTATTAGGATCAATCACCGAGGGAACCCCATTCCTATTCTGTAAAGCGCCTCTGAAATCACTGTCTCCAGTGAGCAAGCGACCAAGGTCCACTCCAAAACTACGGTCTTTGCCAAGGTCGTAGCGCGCAAATACGGCCGTGATTGCTACCTGCTCTGACGGCTGATCCAGCTCATCAACAAGACTTTGTACAATCTCGATATGGTGCGGAGGACCATTGACTACTATGCTGTTGGAAATGTTATCTCCAACAAGCAAAGTCTTTCCGATGAGAATCGATTCCGGTGCTGTCTGAATATCCTGCTGAGCGAGTTGAGCACGCGATCCCCCGCCCGTTCCTCCCGTTCCAAGGTTTGAACGGCCTGTGGTATTCGTCCCAGTCGTCCGACGACTGCTTGTGCCTGTAGTACGGCCGGTTGTGCTAGTAGAGCGCCGGGAACCTGCAGCTCCTCCTCCAACAGAGGTCTCGAGGGTTCTCTCAAGCGCATCCGCAGCCACGGGAATAAACTCAGTCACAGGAAGATACCTGAGTTTCTTGCGCAGGAAATTTCGCTTGGAACTCGGCGCATCAAAGTCTGCGATCAGCCCTTCCACAAAAAGGATATCCACTGGTCGACCCATCAGGAAAATTCGACTCGTCCTGGGCTGTGGTATTATATTTATTGGGGTATCCTCGCCGGCGGCAGAGGACGCGCCCGGGGTAGACGCGGCAGCAGCGGCATTTGCAGCGGCCGCAGCCGGCAGCGGTGGCGCAGCAGGATTTGAAGAATTACTTGGCGTCCTGCGCACCCCTGCGGTGGCATTGCTGTTCTGGCTCTGGCTATTAAAGATTTCATTTAACCTTGCCGCGAGGTCCTCCACGTCAGCAAAGGTTACCTCTACGAATTTGGTACCAACTTGCGCAGATGGAACGTCAATACGATCCTTTAATTCCACCAACATGCGCACGAGAGGAAGGTTGCCAGAGATAACAACGGAGCCAGCATTGGGGATAGCCGCGACGGTTCCCGCTGAGCCAAACTGCTGAACGACTGACTGAAATGCCCGCAAAGCGTCATCGGGCTTGAGATACGTCAGAGCCATCACGTAGGTTACGAAACCATCGGCAGACACCTTTCCTTCCAGCTGATCAATGTCGTCACCAACCGGAGGACCAAGGGGTTTCGGCCCACTAGTTGCCGAGTTGGCAAGAACGAGCTTTACGAAGCTTGGGTCGTCGTCGTCAGGAACAATTTCAAGACCTTCCATGACGAGGCGTTTTTCGATCACTCTTGCGGCCTCAGCATAAGTCATCTGTCCGGGGACTATGAAAGATACCTCTGCTGCGGAAGCCTCCTGGCTGACCAGGACTTTCTTACCAGTATAGGTAAAGTAGAGATCCGCGATATCCTGACCATTCAAGTTCGCTGCATTCAACTGGGCTGGCTGATTTGGATCTGGCGCATTATCTATCGGCGGATTGGCCTTTACTGGAACAGGGTCCTGCGGTTCCGGGTTAATCGGGTTTACCCCGGGAGCAGGAGGCACGAGTCCCGGCGGCGGCACAGCAGGAACTGCAGGATCTTCTGCTGGAACTGCAGGATCTTCTGCTGGAACCGCCGGATTCTCCGCTGGAGCGACCGGAGCAGGAGGCACAGGCGGGGCAGCTGGGGGCTCACCCGCAGGAGCAGGAGGTGCCGGCGGATCATTTTCCTGCGCCATCGATAGGTGTAGCAGGGCAAACAGGAGGGAGATTGCTATTATTGGTCTCATCATTATGCTGCTGGGTGAAACTTTCTGCGCGTTAGCGACTTGGAGGGCTCGGAATACGTCGAACACGAGGCTTGCCTCCCGAAGAAGAGCTGGTACTCGGGCGCTTTGATGTTGTTGTCGGGCGCTGTGGAGTGGTTGGCTTCTGACCCGGCTTCACCGTGGGCTGCTTGCCTGCGGGAGCCCTAGGTGTCGCCTTTTTAAGGACGATAAATTTTTCGTCGTATTCGACAGCTCCGATCTTTCCGCTGCGGTTCTTAATCTCCACCCGTGTATCCATGTAGGAAGATCCCCTGTCTACCTTTACCACCTCGAACCCCTCTTCATTCTTCTCACCCGGATGCAACCGGATTCGCTTGTCTCTCTCTTTCTTGTTAATAAGGACAACGAACCATCCACCCTCTACCTCGCACGCTCCGGCAAGAGTATATTCCTCCAAGGGATTCTCTTCTTCAATCTCAACCACTTCCTTAATCGGAGGAATCGTAAATGCAGATTTGGTCCAAAGCTCACTATAGCGTCCCAGCGGCTGCTTCTTGGGAACCTGCGCTCCGAGTGGCAGGACAAGAATCAGACCTACCATCAGGCAGAGGAACCGTCGTATTCTTAGAGGATTTTTCATGATGAGTGTGATAAGATTTAACCTTCTTCGGTAAAGTTCTCGCTCTCCCAACGTTCCTTGGGCAGAAACCATTGCTCGAGAGTCACACGGCAGTCGACCTGCGTATCATCGTCCTTTTTAGGATTGATACTCAAAGTCGTAGCAGCACGTAGGTCNGATGGAGTATTTAACCGGTCAATCCACTGAAACAGGACCTGTTCCCTCCCACTAACTTCGATCTCGACCCGTGCACGATGGAATTCCAATTCGGGAGCTTCAAGCGCAGGCAACGGCTTTACTCTCTTGACGGTGAGTCCCCTGCGCTGCGCCTCCCGGTTTGCCAGTGCCTCCAAGTCGGTAAGGGCCTGCTGTGAGCTCTTAATCACCTTCTGCTCACTCCGCTCGAGCCAATCCATTTCTGCTCGCTGAGAGTCCTGAATCTTTAGCATTTCCAGGGCGGTCTGCCTATTACTCGTGAACTCCTCCTTGCTCTTCTGCGCCTCCTCCTTCTGCNGCAGATAATAGAGTTTGTAGGCGCCCACATTGATGAGCCCGAACACAAGGACAGCTACCACGATCAACAGTCTTTTTTCACGCTCACTCATCACTACAACCCTTCAGAATTCGACACTGCAGCACCCCACTGGAAGGCCCATTTATCACCCTTCTGTTGTGCAGAAGGCATAGTCCACTGAAACTCAATCAATCCCCTCGCCCCTTGCAAGGCCTCATCGAAGGCGTTTGCCTGACCCAGTTCATCGGTTNTCCCCTGAAGTCGAATATCCAAGATTCGCTGGAGTTGNCCATCACCATCAACGGTGACCTGATTAATAATGTCCGCCCGATCCAGACGCACTCCCTCCTCGCCCTGCCGTGCTCGGATGCAGTGGTAGAGCAATTCCACAGTGCTATACTCCTGCTCAATCACCGGACTCAGCTCCTGCCACTTCCTGATATGACGCTCCCCTGTTTCAAAGACATTGGCATATGGAGCGTAGTCGTTCTTAGCCTTCTGAGCCGCCGCCTTTTCTCTCGACAAGTTCACGAAAGAGAGACCAATCAAAATGACATATGCCAGCGCCGCAATTCCTGAACCCAGCAAGACCTGCTGCTTTTTGCGCTTCGCGACCCGGTCAGCACGAACATCGGCAGGAAGTAATTGGCTGCACCTGTCTGGCACTACCGGAGCTGGCTTACGCTCCACGGTAGCAGGTCCGGACAAGCCTACACCCTCGCCAAGGGATTGCAGTTCCTCCGGGCGCGGCTGCGCTTCGCCCTCTCCCACCCAAACGATGCACTGTTGAGGAAGGGTCTCAATCAACCCCTGCAACTCCATTTGCATCATCGCTAGACGAATTTCCCGACCTGCATCCTCACCGAGTTGGTTGATGGCCAGCGCTTCATATTCGAGAGGCTGCCCCTCCACAGCCAGAGCAAAGACCCAGCGCCCCAGCTCCCGCCATACCACTAGCCCGGTTGAGGGCATGGGCAGGCACCGGGATGAGATGTCAAAATTCTGAGGTGCCCGGCGTGGAAGATCTCCTTCAAAAGGCGGCGCNAGAACAACCGGAACAGCGAGGGTTTCCTCTCCCCGCGTGCCAACCTTAAACGTATCACTCAGGACCCCTGCGTCGATTCCTGGACGCGAGCCCATCCTTTCAAGATGGGTTTCTGCGAGATCGCTGAGTAGTGCATCATCCGTGGTCGCAGCACGAAATGGCAAAGCTGAAACATCCCGCACTGGAAAAGCCATCGTTAACTCACCTGCCGGTATTCCGACGACATCGAGAACCCGGACCACGTCGGAGCGCTCGTGGAGACGGAAACCTGCTCCACCCACTTCTGCTGTCCAAACCTCCCATCCCTCAGAACCGGGCAGCAGGAGAACCTTTTCACCTTTCTTTTTCGCCTTTGAGCTCATGGCACCTGTTCCACTTTTCTCTCTAAAATTGAGGGACGACCTGTCCTGTTTCTGACAATCAAGGTAATCCGACGTTTGATCTGGGATCCTCCTAACCCGGACCAGCCCGTTGATTCAATACGGGTAGTTGGGTCGTTGGCAGTAAGGCGAGGTTCGACGATCATCCGCTGAATCTCTGGAACCCCTAGCAAATCGAGGACCTCTCTGCTATTACTAAAAGGCTGATCGTCGTCTGTCCCTCGAATCATGTCAGGGCCGAGGACCCGATCCCGGATCGACGTCGCATCATCGATGGACACTTCCGCTGCGCGGGCCAGCTTTTCCGGGTCTGCCTCGTTGACGTCAAGACCTCCGCTGCTCCAGATAGTNAACCAATCCCTCCATCCGGGATAAATGCGCTCCAACTCCTCCATTCCTCGNACCAATCGCATTTCATCGAGAGAGTAGAACGGACGATTGTAGGGCCTGTTCAGGAAACCTTCACCTTCGTAGAACGGAAATTCTGCCCCATTGAGCTCTTCGAGCTCATTCTCATCCACCCAGTCCACCAGGGCGTCCACCACCTCCTGAGCGAAATCATCTTCGGCACCCCATTCTACAAACATTTCCCTCAAAAGAGCCTTATCCGGGTCTGCTCCGTCTCCCCGGTTCATTAACAGCGAATTGATATTGAAACGCGATCCTTCCGATTCGATCGTGGCAGTGAACCCAACGTCACCTGGAAACTGCTGCTCGAGCAAAAGGTAATCAGAGCGTTCAACCACCGGGTTACAGGCCACCGAGACCCCCATTTCAGCCATCTGGCTGGCTCTGGTCCCTTCGACCTGACCCGACACCAGCCGGTCCTCGTAATCGAGCAATTGGATCGCGGTAAAGATATAGAGGGCCATCACGCTGATAAGCCAGAATACAGCGACCATCGTGCTCCCTCTCCGCCCACCGCGCACCAGCNCAAAAGCGACCTGCTCCGTCACCTTCACCTGCTGATCTGAAAATTCAATNTTCATCGCCCCGCACCCCCCGGGTTTGGCGGAGCAGGGCGACTCCCGCTTCCTCTACTCGGAGGAGCAGAACGTGTCGGAGTTCCCCTGTCACTACCGCGGCTATTACCCCGGCTCTCACGCCTTGCATCGCTTTCTCTACCACGTCCGGAATCGCGGCCGGTCGATGACCTNCCCGAGCTTCCAGCTCTCCCCTGAGGTGCCGCCCGACGTTGTGACCTGACAACACTTTCCGGGTTCAATTTAGGCGGAAGCCAGAAGTGATGAACGATCTCATCCGAATTCTCATCGAATTTAACCCTGAGCTCCATCTGGATGGGCAATCGCCCACGGACATCCCACGTTTCCGTGTAGCCTTGAGCGTCATCACCCAGCGCACGTCCATCCCTTGCCCACCATTCAAAAAAGAAGACATCCTTCAGTAGTGTAATCTCTGCCACAGGCTCCGCGTTCACGTCCGCAGTGGAGTCGCTATCGTCGAGGATGGCTTCCTCGTAGTAACGAAGAACTACATCGAGGTCTCCACTTCTCGTCGGTATCGTCGATAGCTGTACGGCCTCCGCCGATATAGCCTGGCCGGACCACGAGAAGGAGGTCGGCACATTCTGGAACGTAAGATCACTCAGGAAATGNGAACCGGCGTCCTGCCTCTCCAATTNGACCTCGGCATTTCCGGGCAACTGGCTGAAGTTACGGTCAAGAAAGTTAATGAGAGCCTCCTGAGTCATGTGCTCACGCCCATCATCTGCCATCTCGTTGGACATTTCCAAAGCTCCACTCACGATCCACATGATGGAAACAAGAACCATACCTGCGATGGCGAGAGCCAGCACGGCCTCGAGCAGCAGGATTCCCCGCCGCCCNCGCCGCTTCATTACCCGAGGGCAATTATTGCTGGTAGAGTCTCGCATAGCGCCACGTTTCGGCAGTTCTCTCATGGTATTCCAGATCTTCGTACCAGGTGCCAATTACCTGCACATGAAACATCTGCTGCATGACCCGTCCCTTCTCCGTCGTTATTCGTTGCTCTTCCACAACTTCCTCCAAAGGCTTGATAATCACCTGAATCTCCAACTCGCTTTTCTCTTCAAGGGGGTAGCTCTCTTCCATCTCCTCGATATCCGGCAGGGTGGCATACTTCATTAATTCGCTCTGCAAGATCCGCCCCATTTTGGCGTCTTGTCTCATCTCCCGTAGAATTTCTGCGATCTCGTTGAGAGCTGACATGTATGAAACGCCGACGATAGCAAAGACTGTAAGAGCCATGATGACCTCCATCATGACAAATCCGCCTCGACGGCGTATTCTGGAGGCACCTTTTCTCATTGCATGATCACAGACTCCTCCTCATCNATCCGTGCCGTTAGTGGATTCATGTGCATGATGATGTAGCTATCTTCTGTCGCTACTCTGATGGAGACCGGCTCACACAATCCCGTGCTCTGAAACTGCCAGATAATGGACTCTCCTTCCTCAGGTTCGATCCAAGCATCATCCTGAGTTCCCCACCTCCGGAGCGCGACCACTGTTTCTCCTGAGTCCAGCGTATCATAAATTTCCTCATTGGACTCNGAGAAGTCTTCATCCNCAGTTAAGCCTGCAACCACAGTCGGGTCCTCTGGCCCCGTGGACCGCACATCCGCTCCCGCTAGGATGACCTTGTCGTGCTCAACACGGATCCAGAAGGGCTTCTGGTGNAGGACCGACATTGCGTGCCCTCGGGACGACATCGCTTCGATTCTGATGCTGGCCTTCCTCAAAATCTCATCGGTGTCGGAGCGAATCTGGAAACTCACTCCGACCCCAATGACGAGTAGGATCACCATCATGGCGAGAATAGTCTCTAGGAGGGTCAGCCCTCCATGTAATCCTGATTGTGGACGACTACTATTCGATCTGGCTGCTAAGGTCATCATCCGTGCCGAACTCNCCGTCTTCGCCTGCCGAAATTACTTCCGGCTCATTTGTATTCTTAGTTCCAGGATATTTGTAGGTGAATTCTCGATCCCACCCGTCCTTCAACTCGCTCATCTTGAACTGCTCCTTCCATGAACGCGGTTCAGGGGCGGATGTAGGTCTCTCGGCGAGAGCTTTTACACCCTGTGACTCCGACGGGTAGTGACCAGCGCGGTGACGATAGATCGTCAATGCTGCTTTGATCTTTTCGAGTTTTGCCTTCGTCTGAACTTCACGCCCGAATCCGGTGAAGCCTCCACTCAGACCGATCGCCGCCCCAAGGATCAAGCCAATGATCCCCAAGACGATAACCATCTCAAGAAGGGTAAATCCCTGCGAACCTGCGCTATGACTCCGGTGCTGATGCTGACACTTCACTTTCATTAAATGTATGTGGCTTTCGGGGGTTAACTTACAGGGATCATCATCCCTTTCGACTGAAATTTCCGTGGAATTGCGAGTTTTCTCAGACACGCGAGGCCGAGGAACCTGCTTCCATGGGAATATATGCGCTGAACCTGCTCCATTTCCGCACATTCCGCTCTTTTTTGACCTCTATCGCTCCTTTGACTACCCGATTCGTTTAGTGGATGGGCTATTCCAGACGAGGGCGGACAACGGGCGTGATCGGCATCCTACCTCTTCAAGCCGGTAACTTCCTTTGCCTCCTTGGANGGCAACCAGCGAAGGTGAGACGCCTTGACCCCCTCGTATTCGACACGACGCGCTAAGTTCGACCACTCATGGGGATCTACGTCGTGATCATACAATTCTTCAGAACCATCGGCGTAACGAATGTAACGCCATCGCTCACTTCGGACCGCGTGATTCCCTCGTCCGTAAGTCATGAGGGCGGGACGCTTCCATTCACTCCGCGGATCGCGAAGCAAGGGCACTGCGCTCACTCCATCACATTCCACTTCAGGAAGCCCACACAACTCTAGGAGAGTCGGGTAGACCACCGACAGATCTACGGGCCGTGAGCAACGCACCCCTTTACCCGTAATCCCTGGCGCAACCACGATGAAGGGAACATGGTTGCTCTTTTCCCAGAGTGCAAACTTCTCAATATGATCCTTCTCTCCGAGATGGAATCCGTGATCAGACCATAACACCACGATGGTGCGGTCACGTCGCGGACTGGCATCAAGGGCATCAAGCACCCGCCCCAGTTGCGCATCTGCAAAGGAGCAGCAAGCGGCATAGGCTTGGATGAAGTCTCTGTAAGAGCCCGGCAGTCGACGATCGAGTCGCGTCATACCATTCCAGAACCACTTCGTCCTTCCCATGAGAGACTGCGCTCCATCGGGGAGATCATTCAAATCATCGACGCGACGCGGCGGAAGGCCAATCTTTCCGGCATCCCTGAAATACTCCCTCGGAGCAAAGAACGGCGAATGCGGCTTAAAGATCCCACAGGCCAGAAAGAGAGGCTTATCCCTGACAGGGGACCGCAGGGCCTCGATGCAATAATTCGCAGTCCGAAAATCGATCGTCTCTTTCTCATCCGGAGGCCATACCCCCCAGTCCGTATTCCGGGAACCATATTCCGGACTCTGGTTGAGCTTCTTCGGCGGCATATTTTGGGGTGCCATCATCTGAAAGTCGTCAAAGGAATCCTCATCGTGGAAACCCTTCGCCTTGTGATGGAAGATTTTACCCGCTCCCCGAACCGAATATCCTGCCGCCCGGAACTGCTGCATGATGGTCCGGCGTTTCGGCAGCGCCTTACGCCAGTCGCTATTATTGGCGTAGACCCCGGAGGTTGAAGGGCGCAACCCGGTCAGAAGCGCACTCCGCGATGGATTACAGGCCGGAGAAATGCAGTAGGCGCGGGTAAAGAGCATACCTCGCCCGGCCAAGCGTTCAAGATTGGGCGTCTTGATCGGCGCCTCCGGATCCAATAACGATATCCAGTCGTTCATGTCATCAATCGCAACAAAAAGCACGTCCGGCCTGGGCTTCGCTTCCCCNGTTATGACAAAAGCCCCCGCGAAGCAGACCAGTAGCATTCGCACGGCGTCCCGTCTCACGCATTTCCAAAAGACATCCCAACACCTGATAGGCTGATGCTCCGTCATTTTCCGGTATATTGCGGATTGGACTCCATCGCCTGTGCCCCTACTTCTTCCTTCCACTCCTGCAATCGGGTGTTCAGCTCGCTGACAAGATTCGGATAATCAGCAGCCCTGTTTACCTTTTCTCCTGGATCTCTTTCAAGATCATACAATTCGAATTCTGACCGCTCGAGAAACTCGATCAATTTCCACTTCCCCTGTCTCACGATAGACACCGGAGCACTCTGGGGGTGNCTGTTGTAATGCGGGTAGTGCCAGAAAAGCGCATCTCGCCTTACCTTTCCGGAGCCCTTGATCACCGGAGCAAGACTCACTCCGTCGACGTGCTGGTATGGACGGGAAGACAATCCCATCATTTCCAGAACAGTCGGATAGATATCATTCGAAATGGTGGGCACAGAAGAAGTTTGCTCTCTTCCCTTCACTCCAGCCCCCGCCACAATCAAGGGGATCCGAATACCTCCCTCATAATGCGACCCCTTATTGGCCCTCAGGGGGTCATGCTTTGTTGCGCCGGCAAATCCTCCATTGTCCGAAGTGAATATCACCAGAGTTTCCTTATCCAGATTCAGCTCTTCCAGTTTTTTTAACACCCGCCCCACGCTCTCATCGACACTCGCTACCATGGCTGCGTAGACTGGACTTCCCTGACGCTCCGCATTGGGAACCGTATTAAAACGGGCGATTATATCCTTTTTGGCCTGAAGGGGGGTATGAACTGCGTAAAAGGGGAAATAGAGAAAGAACGGCTGGTCCCTGCTCTCTTCGATCAACCTGAGAGCCTCGGAGGTAAGTCGATCGGTAAGATATTCCCCCTTCTTCCCGTCCGGCAGGGTAATTTTCTGCACCCGTTGCTCCGTGGTCGGAATCTTCCAGCTGCCCTTGTAGGGGTAGAAGTAGTGGCCGGGGGCTCCATGCTCACTGCCTCCCACATTGACATCAAATCCGTGGTGAGAAGGCAACGAGAAGGGAGGCCCTCCCAGATGCCATTTACCCACGTGCAGGGTCCGGTAACCAGCTTCCCGAAGAGACTCCGCAAGGGTGACCTCTTCCAGAGGAAGGCTCCGCAGAAAGCGCCCCTCCTTCATACGGTGCCCACTGGCGCTCCAGCGCCCCGCGGGCAGCCACTGAGTCATCANGTTCCGCGCCGGATACTTTCCGGTCAGGATGCTCGCCCGCGTGGGCGTGCACACGGCGCAAGCGGCATAGGCATTGGTGAAACGAATTCCGCTCGCTGCCAAGCGGTCAATATGAGGTGTCTTGTAGTAGTGACTGCCCTGACATCCCAGATCCATCCACCCAAGATCATCCACCAGAAAAAGGACTACATTAGAGCGCTCCGCCAAGCTCTCGGTCCATTGAGCGAGCAGACAGAGGAGCACAACGAGAGTAGAGCGGGACATCACGAACTAGCCTGCATGGTTACCGCTCTCTTGCCATCCCAAATCGGACTCTCTCCTCATCTACCATTCATCTAGGAGCTTGGCACAATACCACTGCATCCGTGGGAGGTGAAACGGCCCCTTGAAATGATTCCCCTTTGTGGTGTTTAAAATCCTCCCATTACGATCGGCATAACCGAACCACTCCCCGTGCTCCTCATCGGCAAAGGTCCGGTAGGAGTAGTCATGGACAAGGCGGTGCCATTCCGCGTAACGATCTTCACCGGTCATCCGGTAGGCTAGCAGGGTCGCTATGATGGCCTCGCAGTGCGGCCACCAGAACTTCATGTCATGCCAGTATTCCTGGACCGGCTTGCCATGCAGATCAACAAAGTGAAACAGCCCACCGTGTTCCTCATCCCATCCCCTCATCCACATATAATCGAGCATCCGGCACCCGAGCGCGCTAAGCTCTTTGTCCCCTCCCCGCCGCTTCGCTTCGTGCAGGATGAACCATGCCGCCTCGATGGCGTGTCCGGGATTCAGCGTCCGTCCATCCAGATGATCGTTCAATGAGCCATCCGGAGCAACCTGCTCGAAAACACATTTCCTATCGTCGTCCACGAACAGGCGGATCTCCCCGATGAACTCATCAATCACTTCCTCTGCCAGCTCATCGCCCACGGTCTCCACCAGTTGCTGGGCGACATGCAGGAAAATCATGGGAACCCCGATCGAGCGGGTAGGCCGCTCCTCCATCCACTTTGCCTCCCCGGTTGGCAGACGACCGTCAATATACTCCAGACACAGGCGAAACAACTGCCGCGCCTGCTCTGCCGACTCTTCGCAACCCGCGGCCGCTCCATAGGAGGCGAGAGCCATCACCGCAAAGGCCTCGGAGAAAAAGTAACGCCTCTTGCGGAGCGGCTTTCCCTCCTGGCTGACCAGAAAAAACATCCGGTCATCCTCGTCAAAACATTGATCCCGCAGGAACTCGACACCGCTTCGTGCTGCCTCGAGCCATTCCAGTCGCGGCTCCACTGTGCGATGCAGCGTAGACAGCAACCACGAGAACCGCCCTTGAAACCAGACCGGCTTATCGTCATCGAGCAGGGCGCCGTCGCGTTCCCGCATAGTCAGATAGCCTCCGTGCTCCTCATCAAGAACCCGCGGCAACCAGAACGGCAAGGTGCCATCGAGCAGGCCCGCACGGTAAAACGAGGTGAGTTTGCCAAGCTCCTCCTTCGTATAGCCCTTCATCAATCCCTCAAGTCCTGAGTCGCCGGTAAAGCTCTTCGCAATCTACGTTTGAGTCTCTCCATGTACAGACAACTCCTCGCCCTGCTCAGCGCCTCCTCCCGTGGCAAGACTGACGAGATAGCCCACCACCAGACAAGAGGTGAACCCGATAAATCCATTCAGGATTCCGGTGACAGGGAATCCTCCAAACTTGATGATGGCTACGGCGGCTATTCCAACCACTGCCCCCACCATCGCTCCCTTTCCATTCCCGCGCTTGGTGAAGATTCCCAACGCAAATAATCCGCCCAGAGACCCACTCGCCAAACCGATAATTGACATGAACGCCTTGAAGGCATTTTCGATATTTGCGAGTGCCACGAGCGCCGCCCCACCAATGCCCAGGATTCCAACGACGACAACAACCCACTTCGCGGCATTAAGGTAATCCTTATCCGTAGCCTTCGGCCGAAGCAGGCGACTATCCACATCCTTGGTCCACGCTGTCGCAATACTGTTCAGCGAGCTGGAGATCGAGGACTGGGAAGCAGCGAAGACTGCTGCGATAATGAGTCCGGCCACTCCTACCGGGAGCTGCTGCATGATGAAGAACGGGAGGATTCCATCTGACTTTGCCATTGCTGGATTCAGCAGCTCCGGCTGTGTCTTGTAGAAGGCATACAGCGCAGTCCCGAGCAGAAAAAAGACAATAGAAAAGCAGACCGACATCCACATCGTAGTCCAAAGCGACTTGCGGGCCCCACCAATATCCTTGGTTGTCACATAGCGCTGCACGACGTCCTGCCCGGATGTATACTGGTTCAGAGAATTAAAACCAAAGGCTAGGAATATGATGATCCCTGCTGTTGTGCCATCCTTGATATTCCAGTCGAAGGTCAGATTCTGTAAGAGCTTGGAATCCGCATGAGCGATCGAGAACAGCTCATCGAATCCCCCATCGAGGCGGACAACAACAAGAATGAAGCAG
Source organism: Roseibacillus sp. (assembly GCA_002709915.1). GTDB lineage: Bacteria > Verrucomicrobiota > Verrucomicrobiia > Verrucomicrobiales > Akkermansiaceae > Roseibacillus_B. The sequence goes on from PARF01000019.1 coordinate 24,582, forward strand.
AGGATCGCACCGCCCAGCAGAACCACCGCTTGTATCGCATCGGTCCACACCACTGCCTCAATCCCTCCCATCACGGTGTAGATCACACAAAGGATCCCGATAATGATAATGGCGGCATAAATATTGATATTGGAAACTGCTGCTAGCGCTACCGCGGGAAGATACAGCACGATCGCAATACGACCGACGTGCGCAACCATGAAGGAGAAACTCCCAAAGAGACGCACCCCCAGATTGAACCGCCGCTCCAGATAGAGGTAGGCACTGGTAAGATCGAGTTTTCTAAAGAAAGGCAGGTAGAACAGAATAACTACCGGGATCAGGATCAGCATGGCGAGCTGACCAACATACCAGGTAATATCCGTGCCATAAGCCCGGGCCGGAATACTCATAAAGGTGATCGAACTGAGCACCGTTGCGAAGATCGACAAGCCTGCCACAAGGAAGGGAATCTTTTGCCCCCCACGGAAGTAAGCCTCAGTCGTCGCCGAAGCCTCTCGCCTCATAAACCAATAACCAACGCCTACCATTCCCGCAAGGTAAGCGCCCACAACGATCCAGTTCACCAACCCCAGCTTGGCATCAAGCTTCTGAACCTCCGCGACCAGTATCTGTGGAGAACGGATCCCCGGCTTAATCTCACCGGTGGGGACAATGAACTTTTTCTTCCATTCCACTACCGGTGTGGTCACCGGAACGGCGACTGGCACTCCTCCTGCCATCTCGGGCAACTCCCCCGCGGAAGCCCAAGTGTCCGTAAGCGTATCATACGCCCACACACTACGTTCGAATCCGGGATGCAAATCTCCCGCTCCATTCAGATCCGGACGATCCTCAAACTGCTGGCGCCAGTATTGCGCCGAAACTCCGCCCACCATAAGCAGGTGTGAGACTCCCACTGGCAGAGCTGCTGAGGGAGCTGCGCTCATACCCCGCGGAAGATCCGCCAGACGCTTCCACACTGGTTTTGGCCCCTTCAAGCTGAGTACGTAGCAATCAGATAAAATATCGAGCTTCTCCTGATGCACCCGCTCAGGGGCGGGATCGGTGGACACGGCGTAATCACGCCCCCCAAAAATGTAAAACTGGTCCGACCGCACTCCGGAAACAGCGTAGGCCCGACCCCGGGCCTTCTTCTCTATTGGCGATAAATAATCCTCCAACGTCTTGTTTTCTGCAACCTCTATCCATGGAAGAGCCTCCCACGCCCACTCGCGCTCGTCTTTGCTCGTATCGAGAAAATACGCTTCCTGCACGGTCCTGAAACCTCCCCCCTCGTTGTTAGTCACGCCCCCTACTACAATAACCTTGTTGCCCACTACTCCGGCCACACCCTCTGCAATCGGCACGGGATAGTTGACCCGCGGGGTAAAACTCAGAGCCCCGGAGCCGTCCACAGCCACTTCCCATACCGCATCGGTAGCGACCTCTGCTTTGCCACCGATAAAGAGCGATGATCCGCGAATGGGAAGAGTCACCGACATTCCATAGCCCACCCGCTGCCCCAGAGGCCCTTCCAATTTCTCCCACACAGGAATACCCTTCCCATCCTCAGCTCCCATCTCTATTTTGAAGGCGACATCATAGTAGACCTTCTCTGGATTCTTCTCCTTTTCCCACGGTCGGCCCTTGGGAAAGTTGGCTCCCCCGGCTACCACCAGATAGTCCTTCGCCGTCTGCTTACTGCTTACGATTCCCGCAAAAGCGCCTGCAAATCCTTCTTTATCGGGTAACGCGGGTAAATGCCCCCACGATAACGGACCCTTGCTGTCCTCTTCCGCCATCGATGCAGGAGCAAGCAGGAATGCGACAAGTAAGGATAAAGAGACGTGGAACTTCATGAGACTTCGGTATCTTGCAAATTAATCCATTCAAACCAGCCCATCGCCTCAAGCCGGCGTCGGAGCTCGGAGAGTTGCTCTGCGGTAGCTGGCTCGATCGGGCGGCGAGCAGGACCGCAATCGATACCCACCATCGCCATCATCGCCTTAAGACTGGCCCGCCCACAAGTGGACAACATCGCTTCCAGCATTTCGAGCGCACGGGATTGCCAGAGTCTCGCCTCCACGAAGTCTCCATTTTCAAAGGCCTTCCTGACAAGGTGATACAACGGAGCCGCATAATTATAGGTACTCCCTACTGCTCCTTCATAGCCCTGCGCAAGAGACTGGAGATATGCTTCATCCGTTCCACTCAGGAACTCAAGCCCTGGCCCAACCTTCTGAAGGGACGACAGATTGTAGGACGTTCCCGCATCCGTATATTTGATTCCACAAAAGGTTGGAATCTCCTTTGCCGCCAACTCAGTAAAGCTCATGGGATTCATGGAAGCTCCTGACAGTACTGGAATGTGATAATAATAAAACGGCGTGGCTGGTGCCGCTTCGGCAATAACAGCCATAAGCCCGACCAGCCCGCTTTCTCCTTCGGCCTGAAAATAGCCGGTGGGGGTCGCCGAAATAGCATCTGCCCCACATTCTTCAGCATGAGATGCCAAGGCTGCCGCCGCCTTCATACTGTTGTGCCCCACCTGCACCACTGCCTTCAGCCGTCCCTTACAGTGCTTGAGATAAGCCGCCGCCGTCGCCATCCTCTCCTCATCGCTCAGGGACATTCCTTCCCCTGTACTCCCCGCGATATAAATTCCCCGGATCTCATTAGCTACGAGATGATCGACGATCCTGGGAACCAACTCGAGGTTCAGCTCCCCATCATCAGTCATAGGGGTTACCACTGCGGCCACAAGACCCTGCATTCCAAGAGGCTTCATTGCTAATCTATCTATTCCGGAAAAGACGAAGCTTGGCGGGCAGGAGCGACATTTCAAGTCATTCAGACCGATCCCTCACCTCAAGATGGGGGCCAAAGGGCACCTTCTTGCTCGGCAGAAAGATAGATGCGCTTAAAATGCGGTTCTCGTGAACAGACGCACCCTTTGCCAAACCGCCTCAGCCGCCGCTCTCTGCGGATCATTAAGGGCCAGAAATAACGGCGGTTCGTTCAAGCTCAACTACCTGGTCTCCTCCGCAATGTATGGGACCACCGCCCTTCACGAGGTTCTACCCGAGATCCACAAAACCGGGACATCCTTCATTGATATCTGGCCTCGACCACATGCCAACCATCGCGAACAGGTCGCCATGATGGGCCTGGCGAAATTCGAGAAACTCCTCTCGGAACATAAGATTAAGCTCGGGGTTCTCACCCAATACAAACTCGGCCCCTTCGGCCTCGCCTCCGAACTTCCGGTCGCCCAGCGCTTCGGATGCCAGATCATCGTTTGTGGTGCCGCCGGCAACCGGGCAGCAATCGGAACCAATCTCAGGTCCGAGGTCAGGAAATTCATCGAGCGCATGAAGCCGCATGCTGATGCCGCCGCCGAGCACGGCGTCACCATTGCAATAGAAAATCATAGCGGTCAGATTCTCGCCACACCAGACGGTATAAAGTGGTTCGCAGAGTTGGCCTCTCATCCCAACCTCGCCCTTGCCTTTGCCCCTCATCATCTTCCTCAGAATGCCGAAATGCAGGGCCGCCTTCTTGCCGGACTCGGCAGCAAAGTTGCCTTCTTCTACGGGCAGCAGCATGGAGCTGGATCCTCGCGGAAACAACCACGTGAAAAGGAACTGCTACAGATGCCCGGCCGCGGACCTCTCGACTTCACCCCTCTCCTCCAAGGCCTCAAGTCCATCAACTTCGCCGGCTTTACTGAACCCTTCATGCACCCCTTCCCCCGCGGCATCCCCATCCACAACTCCACCGCCGGGGTGACCGCCGAGATCAATCGGTCCCGATCCTACCTCGAGAAGTGCCTGCAGAACCTCTAAGGATCGGCCCTTAAACGCAGCTCGTGCTTTACACCGGTTCCTGAACTGATCCACTAGCTTCACCACTCACGTCATGTCCCAAGTCCTTATCATCGTCGGTGACGCCACTGAAACCGTCGACACTCTCTACCCCTACTACCGTCTTATCGAGAGCGGCTTCCAACCGGTGATCGCCGCTCCAGAAAAACGCCGCTACCAAATGGTCCTCCACGAGGTTCGACCGGGATGGACCATTACCCGGGAATGGGAAGGGTATTCCATAGAGGCCGATGTCGCCTTCAGCGAGATCAACCCTGCTGATTATCTGGGCATCTTCTTCAGTGGCGGGCGCGCCCCCGAATATATCCGCTACGACGAGAATCTCGTCCGAATTACCCGACACTTCTTTGACGAAAACAAACCAGTCGGCAGCGTCTGTCACGGGGTCGAAATTCCTGCCTTCGCCGACTGCGTCCGAGGCCGGCGGATGGCCACTGTGCCAAAGTGCCGGTTCGATCTCGAGGTCTGCGGGGGCATTTTTGTCGATGAACCCTGTGTCATCGATGGAAACCTCATTAGCGGTCGAACCTACCATGACAATGGCCACTTTGTCGGCCCGTGGATTTCCCTCCTTGAAGACGCCCGTGCCCGTGACATGGGTTAAACACTTTCATTCTTCCTTCCCAAGGGCTCCTCGCCGCTTTTACACTAGATCCGTGAAAATCATCCACCTCTCGCTCATCCTTACCATACTACCCATCCTGTGCTCCCTTTCCGTCCAGGCCGAAAAAGAACTCCCAGTGATCCACAAGGAAGACTTCTCCAAGGATGCCAGCGCATGGGAGACCACTGACGACACTAAATGGAAATTGACTTCCGTCGATGGCAACCAGGTCTTCGAGCTTCTCGGAGTTTCCAAATATCGGCCCCCCTTTCGCAGCCCCCACAGCATTGCTCTCCTCAAAGACAAGATCGTGGGCTCCTTCGTTCTTACTGCCCGGATCCAGACCACACAAACATCCAGAGGGCACCGTGACCTTTGCTTCTTCTTCAATTATCAGGATCCTGCCCACTTTTACTACCTCCACCTCGGCGAGAAGCCTGACCCAAACTCGAGCCAGATATTCATCGTGAACCAGGCCGCCCGGAAAAACCTTATTCTCACCAAGGAGGGAATTCCGTGGGAGAATGGCCAGTTTCATGACCTCAAAATCGTAAGGGATGTCGAAACCGGAAAAATCGACGTTTACTTCGACGATATGGAGAAACCAGTGAAGTCGGCGATCGACAAGACCTTTACCTGGGGCCAGGTCGGCATCGGATCCTTTGACGACAAAGGATATTTTGATGATATCATCCTTCGTGGGATTGAGATCAAGAAAGGCAAGCCTCAGGGTCTTCACCCTGAGAAATGATCCACGCTTGTCCCCCTCGCATCACGGCGCCACATCAAAATCACATGCTCGGTTAACTCAGTGGTAGAGTGCATCCTTCACACGGATGAAGTCACTGGTTCAAATCCAGTACCGAGCACCAGTCCTCTCTTTTCGATTGGCCCCGTATTCCGGCGCCACAAAGTCTTCCGGCCCCCTACTTTCTGAGCCCCAGAGCGCCCAAACCAATCGGATTTCTACTCGCTTAACCTGCTTTCCGGGGATCAACAGGGAATCTTTTTTTGGCACGAATATTGCTAAGAATCAGTGATCTATGTATTTCACTCTGCAGCATCAAAGCCAGATTTGTGAACCAGCGCCAAAAGCATCATGCACCTATTCAAATTAATAACTAGGCCCACGTCCGTAGGGGCTGTTATCATAGCTAGCCTCTGCTTCCTCCTCCCTCTCAACGCGGCTCCCGACTCCCTCGTTCAGACGGTCACCTTCGAGGACCAGACCCTCACCATGCTCCTGACTCGACAGGATCTTCGAGGTAGTGCTTTTGGGATGAGGAGACAGCAGTCTGGAGGTGGAATCCGAAGGATTAATCCAGTTCCAGAGCGCTCATACCTTGGAAACATAGCTGAAATTCCCGGAGCGATTTGCTGCGGAGTTCAGCTTGACGATGGTACTCTGAAGGGCGCGATAATATTTAAGCGCGGTACAGCGTGGTATACCCTCGGCGATACAGTTATTCGAACCGAGGCCATCGAATACCAGAACTTCACTGATTACATATTTCCTACGGAAGCAACTGTGGCGCCCGGGCAAGGAGGATCCACCATGTATGAGTTCGATCTTGCCATAGACGTCGCCAGCAGCTTTTACAATCAATCAAGTAGCGACCCAGCCCTCCGGGCAGCCCGGACCTTGGAGAAAATCGAGTTTGACGTCAATCTTCTGCGAGCCCTCTACATGAGAGATGCCCTCATTCGGCCCTACCTGAGCAGGATCGTGCTGAGATCCGATGTCACCTCTGATCCTTACATCGGCACAGTCGATTACTCTATCATTGCAAACCGGGGGAGGACGGAGTGGTCCAATAATCAATCTGACTCAGACCGCGATATCGTCGCCGTGGTCACGGAGGGAGGACAGAACGCTGGATGGTCGTGGTTTGCAGCTGTCGGAACAAGCAACGGGGTCTCTGCGATACAGACCGGACCCAATGGAGATTTCAAGGATTCCCTGTTACGACAAATCGGCTTCAATTGGGATTCCCGGACAAACTCCGGGGGAAATCCCGAAGGACGCGGATCAATGGGAGCTGGAGGGCCTCTAAGAATCAGCGGATGCGAGAACTTTCGCATGCTCAGCTACCGTAACAGCATCGCGACCAACAATATCATCGACTCCGAGGGCCCCTACAGCGCAGTAGAACTCCCCCCCTACGCCAGCCTCGACACAATCCCATTACCTCCCCGTCAGATGACCGGATCCCTCCTTGTTTCGGAAAACAGCGCGGCACGGATCATCGTTCCCACAGAGGACCTTGGAACGGGGTGGCATGGCGGGAATGAACCATACGATGACGAGACATGGACAAGCGGACTAAATGGTGTCGGATATGAACGCGGAGGCAATAATGGCATTCGATACGACAGCTACATTCGGACAAATGTAAACACCCAGATGTCCGGAAGTACAAGTTGCTTCCTGAGGATTCCCTTCATCGTAAACGAAAATGATATGTCAGAATGGGATACCCTCCTTTTCAAGATACGCTACGATGATGGATTCGCCGCATATATCAATGGTAGACCGGTCCTCTCTATCAATGCGCCGGCCTCGCTTAACCACCTTTCCTCAGCAACCGAAATCAATGAGGATGGCGCAGCGATCATCTACCGGGATTTCGATCTCAGCGATCACCTCGATGCCTTGAGAGGAGGTGATAACATTCTCGCGATTCACGGCCTTAACGAAGGCGTCCAGAGCTCTGACTTCCTCATTCAGGCCAAGCTTCTCGCAGGCCAAGATTCAGGTGTATCTTCCCTACCACAGTCATTGTTTCCCCTCGCCAATGATCATGATGCCAATGGTCAGACCCTGACCCTTGAATCTGCGGACACCGAAAGTGCCGCAGGAGGAACCATAACACAGGAGGGAAGTCAGCTGATCTACACCCCTCCTCAGGGAGTGAGCGGAAGCGATTGGTTTCTCTACGAGATTTCCGATACTGCGGGAAAGACTGCGGAAGGAGTGGTCCTCGTGGGCTCTTCCCTTGCCTTGTCGAATCTCGCTCTAAACCCGTCGATCCGGGCCATTCCATCCTCCGGGGGATTTTTTAACCTCGATATTGAATCGAGACGATCCTGGAATTGGCGCAGAGAATCAGAGGAGCAAAATTGGCTGACCTCCGGAGAGGCGGTAAACCAGAATGGATCTCAGACCTTCTCATATTCAGTCGGAATCAATACCTCCCGGCTACCCCGGAGACTTAATCTCATTTTTGACGACGGGGACACATCCGCGGTACACACGGTCATTCAGCAGGGAGTTGAGGACACGGAGGGAAACAGCGCTGACACGGCCTCCCTGCTTGAAATTGGCTTACCCGTGATGACTGGCATCGGCTACCCCGGCGACACGGATTTTTTCAGACTGACAATAGAAGATGAAAGCTTAGTCACTTTACGCTCTGCCGGATCATTGGATACCGTCGGGATCCTACGTGATTCAACCGGGTCAGTCCTGACTCAGAGCAATAATAGCGACGATGGAGCAAATTTAAACTTCGCAATATCCTACACGCTCAAACCCGGCATCTACTATTTGCAAGTAAGACACAACACGAGGGCCGGAACCGGACCATATACCCTGATCAGCAGGCAATTACCCGTTCCAGAAATCTCCCTGCGATCCTATAATGACGCGGAGGAGCAAGCCGTTGTGGAAATTTCGTTTACGGGCCATGAGGGCTATTCCTACAGAGTTGAGAGTTCCACCGATCTCGTGGTTTGGACTCCAATTGAACGCGGAATTCGCTCCGAGGGAGAAGCGATTCTACGGAGTTATGCTCTTACTCCGGCAAGCTCCCAGAAGCTCTTCCTGAGGGTCAGCATGGAAGGCGCTCCCGGCTCGTTAGAGAATCCGATTAATCTGGGAGTGATCGGATCAGAGAGAACGACAATCTCCGTAGATACCTTTTTGACAACCTTCGATACAGAGCTGGGCCTCTTCAACTCAGATGGGGATCTCCTCGATTCAGATGATGATACGCCCAATCCATTGACAGGCTCAAACACGCAAAGCCAGATTCAACTCCCCCTTCCAGTCGCCGGAACCTATTACCTTGCAGCCGCGCAGTATAACACCACCTTCGCCGATGGGTTTTCGGTCTCCGGTGGGCCATCTGGAGGGGTCATCCTGCTGAATTATAACGGTGGCAACTCTACCGGGGGCCTTATTGGCACGAACGGTCACTTGTGGTTCTCGCTGGAGATTTCTCCTTAGGAAGCCAACCAGAATCGATTATACGATTTTAACCTCGAGTCGCTCTCCTGAAAAAAGCTACTTCTCAGATTATGGAATCTACGAGCGCCCTTCGGGAGTATTGGAGAACACCTCTCGGCAGCATTGCGACCATTCTCTACGCGATCTCTCTTGTTTCATGGGGGGAACAGACAAGACCTCTGAAGGAAGATCCACTTCCTCTGCTTCGTGCCCACGCCCACAACGATTACCTTCATAAACGCCCACTTCTTGATGCTCTCGACCGGGGATTCTGCAGTGTCGAGGTAGATATTTTTCTTCGTGGCCAGAAGTTTCATGTCGCCCACACGCGCTTCGGAATTCGGAAGGGTCGCACCTTGGAGGAGATGTACTTGAAGCCCCTTGCCGCTCAAGTAGAGAGAAACAAGGGCGTTGTCTTCCCGGGTCAGGAACGATTTATTCTTCTTATTGATATCAAGGCCGATGGGGATGAGGCGTATCCCATTCTGGACCGTCTTCTCACCCGTTACGGCTCCATGTTTACCGCCGTCCTGCATGGAGAATATCGCCCGGGCCCTGTCACCGCAATTCTGAGCGGAGCCAGACCGCGGACCCTTGTTGAAAAAGATCCCACCCGCTATTGTTCCCTCGACGGAAGACCCGCTGACCTCGGTGGTAAGGCTGCTCCTGATCTTATTCCGCTTATCAGTGATAAATGGTCCAATCACTTTAAATGGAGGGGCCGCGGATCGTTTCCACCGGATGAGAGGCGACGTCTTTCTGACTTTGTGAAACGCAGTAAGGACGATGGCCGAATCCTTCGTTTCTGGGCTGTTCCTGACCGGATTGAAGCATGGAAGGTTCTCCATGAAAGTGGCGTCGACCTTATCAACACCGACAAACTCGACGGGCTTTCCCTCTTTCTTCGCTCCCAGCAGTAAGCTGAGTTAAAGATCAGCGTCGGAGGACCTTTCCCGCCACCCGGCGACCAACCTCCTTGGCAATTTTGCGCTCCATATCCCTTCCCATCAAGATCTCAATCGCCCCAGGAACAGCCTGCTTGTAGGCAAGTGACTTGCAGGCCCGAGCGACTGCTTCACTTTCTCTCAAGCGCGGGAAGACGCGAGATTCATCAATGATGGTTGCCATCATTCTTGCGCCTTGCACCTCAACCTGCAGCGAGAGCAATGAGAAAAGACTGCCAAATCCCAGTGCTGCAGCCGCAAAAGCCAACCCTAGCCCGGCTGGAATCTTCGCTACCACCACAGCGAAAACCAGAACCACCACACTGAAGATCGGAAATGCAAAGCTGAACTTCACTACCCATTGTCGCCATTTAAGAAGTTCAGGATTACTTGTAGCCACAAGAGCATGCCCGCAAAGGAGCGCCACCTCCCCTAATGCCAGAACGTTGGAGGATTCAGCCAGACGCTTGGTAAGGATCAGCCTGATGGATTTTCCAACCTTGACCTCAGCCCGGCGCTTTTCCTCGATCTCAACCTGACTCCCAATCCCTGCCTTGGAGAGAAGGGTATCAGCCAGCTCCCGGCCATTCCTGGAGGTCTTTGCATCACCTGCAGAGCGAACGCCACGATCACAGAACAGCTTTCTTATCACCACGGAAAGAATGATCGGAACCAGGGAAATGAGCAGAATCAACCGCGACACAGCTTGACCCTATCTCATTACCGTTTGTTCGGATACCAAATAGATGACCCCTATTTTACAGTTCTACCTCCACTCATGTCTAGGATAGCGCCCTGCCAGGTCTTTTTTCATCTGAGGATATCCACTTTCCCAGAAACTGCTGAGATCCTGCGTGACCTGCCACGGACGCTGGTTTGGAGCAAGGATCTGAACCTGAATCTGTTGACCGGAGATCTCCGGCGTCTCCTTGACTCCGTAAAGCTGCTGAACCTTGAGGGCTATCATGGGCGCCTTCTCTGCCTCATATGCCACTTTTGCAGCAACTCCATTGCTTAGCTCAATCCGCTCAGGAGCATAACTCTCAAGAGCTGCTAACTGCGAGGCAGAAAGCCACTCCTTGAGGGCCGGCCAAACCTCTCGATCCTTTATGTCCCGATAGGACCGGGCACCCATGCATATCTGATTCACAATCAGCTTTTTATCTTCTTCGCTTATGGCGCTGATCTCCAGCTCCGGCATGGACCGGTCCACAAAGGCTACCCGGGCAATCCATCGTTCAACCTTGGCATCCCATCGCTTTAACTTGAGCATTCCGTTGACAACACGCTCTGAGAGAAGAACTGCCGCCTCCTCATCGCTGACTTCTCCTCCCTCCTTATCCTCCAGCGCCATGTCATGAAACATAACTCTGCGGCGAGCAACCACGCGGCGAGCGATCTCATCGAAAACAGCTCCTTCTTCCTTCCGAAATCCTGACGGAAAAAAACTCTTCAACCATTCTTCTTCAACGCACACCGCGTAGCTAAGGCGCACTGTCAGGTCTCGTCCCTGCACCTCAGTGATCCCAGCCGCTACAAACAGAACCGCACCTCGGGCCACACTTCCTTCATCAAGCTTGCCCCGTCTTCCCCCAACCACCCGGCAAGCAAGTGACCCTCGACTCGTTCGCACAGCGATATGATCTCCATAAGCAGCCAGCACCGCCCGACCTAGAGGCATACGGAGTTCCTCCATGTCCACCTGTCCCTTCCGAATCGCAGGTCGCCCTGCCAGTCTGCACAATTGCTGCCACGACTGCAGGATCTCTCTAGCCTGCCGAGCATGCAGCCCCAGCTCTCCACAACGAACTGGATCAAAACGCAAACCCTCTGCGACTTCACAGGCCCGCCACTCTGCCTCAAAATCAGATCTATCCCCGTCCTCCTGAAAACGCTCCTTCTGGGCACGGGTAGCCTTCCTGATAAAGACTCCCTCTCCCTGGAGCACTGCCGCCGAAAAACATGCCTCCGCCACACAACCCTCCCGCTCCGCAGCTTCCAGAAGGCGAGCAGCCCGCGGATGCAAAGGGTAGCGCGCCATCGTATGACCTATTCCCGTGAGCCGTCCTTCCTCATCGAATGCTCCAAGCATCTCCAGCAGATCTTCAGCACGCCTCAGAGAGTCCGGCTCCGGAGCATCCAGCCAGCGAAAATCTCGTATCTCCTTCACCCCTACCGACTTCAGATAAAGGACCGCTTCAGCCAGATCTCTTCGATGCACTTCAGGGCTTTCAAACTCAGAACGGCGGGCGTGATCCCGCTCGCTCCAAAGTCTCACACACTTTCCCGGACCAGTCCTCCCCGCACGACCCGCACGCTGCTGGGCGGAAGCCCTCGAAATTTTGCTAATCGTGAGGGTGTCAATTGCTCTTCTCGGATCATATGACGCCATCCTTGCCAGTCCGGAATCAATGACCGCCACGACTCCATCAATCGTGATCGATGTCTCGGCTACGTTAGTTGCTACTATAATTCTCGGCGCCCCCCCGGGGCTCACTGCTTCCGACTGGGCCGCAGGCGAAAGACCGGAATAGAGCGGCTTAACTTCCCATCCTCTTGACCATGCACTTCTCTCAAGAATCTCTACGGCTCTCCGGATCTCGAAGGCGCCAGGCAAGAAGACCAATATTCGGGGCTTGCCACCAGTTGCCGCTCCCTGCCGGGCATCTATCCCCGAGATCTCAGAGCGACAGACGATCCCGACCTGCTCCCAGACGGGCATACTCTCCATCGTTCCCCGCTTTCCTCGTCGCGGAGCCGGAGGCGGCTTATAAACTATGTCGACAGGATACATACGCCCCCCTGCCTCAAGCACTTCACAGGGATGAAGATAGCTCACCAATTCCTCGGTCTCAAGAGTAGCAGACATGACGCCTACTTTGAGCTCCCTCCGTCGGATCTCCTGGAGACCAAGGACTCGCGCTAGAGTAAGGTCCGAGGCCAATCTTCGCTCATGAAACTCATCAAAGAGCACAGCTCCCACCCCCTTGAGTTCTGGATCATCACGTAACCAGCGCTGCAATACGCCATCAGTAACATACACGATCTTACTGCACTCGTTGTAGCAGGCCTCAAACCGCACGGCGTAACCTACCTCTTTTCCGACTTTGACTCCCATCATGCTCGCCACGAATCCGGCGAGAAGACGCGCCGCAATCCGACGAGGCTGAACCACAATGATCATCCCGCTGATCTCCCTGGTCTCCAGTAGCATCACCGGAACTCCAGTGGACTTTCCTGAGCCCGTGGGAGCCCTCAACAGAAAACGTCCACCACCTTGCACGCATTTCTTTAGTTTTTCCCGAATCTTGAAAACAGGCAGCTCCACCGCCCCTTCTTAGTCTGCAGAACCAGACATCCAAATCCTATTTCTCCTGTCAAATCCCGATAACACCCTTCGGAAAGGCCTTCTGAAGCTTGTAATTTTCTGCAACAAGGCTTCTTTAGAGCGGAGTTATTTCTTTGCACGACCCGCCAATCCAAACTAAATTACCTCCATGACCAACACTTTGGCGTTCATCGGCGGCCTCGGCGGCCCGGAGATCGCAGTCATCTTTATCATCGTCCTCCTTCTCTTCGGGGCAAAAAAAATCCCTGAGCTTGCCCGTGGACTTGGTAAGAGCATGGGCGAATTCAAGCGTGCTCGCGATGACTTTGAAGATGAAATCAAGATGGCTGAGATGGAAGTTTCCAAAGAGGCTGAAGAAGCTCAGGTGACAACCAGAGAGGCTCCCCATAAGGAGGAAGCATCCAAGCCATCCTGATGCACTACCTAACGGTTAAATTGCTTCTTTTACGCGCCCCGCAATGTGCCGGGGCGTTTCTTTTGCTCTCGCTCAGCCTGCTCATTAGCAGCTGCGATGAAACATCGTATACCCCTGAATGGGAAAGACAGGGCTCCGCTGGCGAAAGCTCGAACAGCCCAGCCACCCAGAGAGCACCGCAACCATCCCAAACAGTGGCAGGCCAGCCTACCACTGCGCCTGTGAAGCAGGTTCAAGACCAGGAGCTTCGGTTTGTCTCTTACAATATAAAAAACTACCTCACTATGTCCCGCTTCGTCGACGGGGAGAGGAAGGATCGTCAGAAGCCAGGGCGGGAAATTGAGGCTCTCGTGGAAATCATTGTATCAGCCCGCCCGGATGTTCTTGGAATCTGCGAAATTGGCAGTCGCGAGGACCTTGCTGAATTACAGAAGAAACTGGCTGACAGAGGACTTCCCCTTGCTCACAGCGAACACGCAGGAGGGGCCGATACCACCCGCAAGCTTGGACTGCTATCGCGCTATCCTATCATCTCAACCGACTCACAGGGAGCAGATGGTTCCCTGACCTACAGATCTGTGGATGCAGATAATCTTCCAAAGGAATTTGCGATGCAGAGAGGCATTCTTGATGCCACCGTTGCCGCAGGGTCCCAGAAAATACGATTTCTTGGAGTCCATCTCAAATCCAAGCGCGAAGTTCCCTACGGCCATCAGGATCTTATGCGTCGCCACGAGGCCTACCTTCTGCGCAGGCATGCGGATCGTATTCTTGAGATGGACCCAGAGACCCTGCTGTGCGTCTATGGAGATTTTAACGATACCCGACGCGAGAGCCCGGTGAGATCCATCCAGGGTCCTACACAGTCAACTCGCTATCTTGAACCGCTCCATCATACCGATTCCCGGGGTCACGTGTGGACTCACTACTGGGAATATCAGCAAGTCTACTCGCGCTTTGACTACGTTCTTGCCAGCAGGTCTCTCCGGCCCCTCTTCAATCAGCAGACAAGCTACATAATCGACAGTCCCGGTTGGAGCAGGGCCTCAGACCACAGAGCACTCGTCAGCATCTTCAAGCTACAGAGGTAACTCCCTCTCCCTGCTCAACCAGAGACTCAGCCCTGCCAGATCGATCTGGCTCAGCTGCTCCGAGAATCCGGGCACCCGCAGGAAAATCCGCACCCTCACGCGAGTTACCTGTTAGCGGCTCACCAGCGACCTGCCACACTGATTGGGAAACCTCTTCTCCCTGCTCGACACGGGATTTAACCCGCTTCGCTAGATCTGACTCAATCGCATCGATAACGTCCTCTTCCGGATGAAAATCGGCAGCGTGGTAAGAACTCCTTACTAGGGGGCCACTCGCTACATGGCGGAAGCCCTTTGTGAGTGCTATTTGTCTCAGCTCTTCGAAACGTTCTGGCGTGATATATTCAACTACTGGCAGGTGCATCGCGGTAGGGCGCAGATACTGACCCATTGTAAGCACCGTGACACCGTGCTCCCGGAGATCATCCATCGCCTGGTAAATTTCCTCCTCCTTCTCACCAAGACCGAGCATGAGACCACTCTTGGTTGCCACGTTGCCACCAACCATATCCTTGGCCTTTTTTAGAACAGTCAACGATCGGCCATACTTCGCCCTGCTTCGTACGAGGGGAGTCAGGCGCTCAACGGTTTCGATATTGTGATTGAAGATGTGCGGGCGGGCCTCCATCACCATTTCAAGAGCCCAGTCCTTGTCGTTAAAGTCGGGGACCAAGACCTCGATGATAATCTTAGGGTTTGAACTCCTAACCGCTTCGATGGTTCTCTGGAAGTGTTCAGCTCCTCCATCCTTCAAGTCATCACGAGCTACGGCGGTGATCACAATATGATTCAAATTCATTCGCTTGGTGGCCTCTGCAACCCGCTCGGGCTCATCCTTTTCTAGCGCCTCAGGCCGAGCTGTCTTCACTGCGCAAAATCCACATGCGCGGGTACACCTCTCACCAGCAATCATGAAAGTAGCTGTCCCCTGTCCCCAGCATTCCCAGCGATTGGGGCACTGAGCCTCTTCACACACCGTGACGAGCTTGAGATCCGTAATCAGGGACTTGGTCGACCAAAAAGCTGGATTATTGGGCAGCCTGACCCGGATCCAATCCGGCTTCTTGTCCCGGTGAAGACCGGGGTCCATTAGCATTCTTGGGCCACGATTAGCACCACACCCGCTCATTAGTTTCTAAGTTACGCACCTCTGCCAAAATAAAAATAACAAATTCCAGATTCTCAACCTTGTGGGGCTTTCACCGAAGAAGGAATTTTTAGCACAGAGCCCACAAGAATCTGATTTGGGTCGTCAATCTTGTTCAACTCCAGAATCGCTGTGACTGGCGCACGATGCAGCAAGGCGATCGCAGAAAGAGTATCCCCGACCTGAACCTCATACTCAACAAATCTGGCTGTTATTGGCTTTTCTTCGAAGGAGTCGACTCTTGGATCCCCTTCATCGATGGGCGCAGGTCCACCCGTGTAGGAAGGTTGTGAATCCGAGACCTTTGGCAAATCGGGTGTCACCTGGGGAAGAGAATCCTCCTCAGAAGGCAGGTATTCGTTATGACCCCTACCCGGGTTAGCAGCCTCTAACTTGCTGGACAGGGCGTTTCGCGCCTCCTCAGGAAGATGCCTCATCAGCACATCGATCTCAGCGGATCCAGCTTCATGCTCCCACAGAAGCCAAATAAGCGAGCGAAGGGTCTCAACTGGAACCTGTGCTCCTTCCTCAGGTGCGGCATCCACTACTTTCCTTTCCACCTCGCTGGCTCTCGCTTCAAGACTGCCAGCCCGACCTTCCAGTGCGCGTAGCTGCTCCTCGAGCGCGAGAACCAGATTGCGCTGCTCACCCAAGACCATTTTCCGTAGTGCGACATTCTCGTCCCGCACTCGTTTCAGAACCATCGCAACCACGATCAGAGAGAACAGGATAACACTACCAAAAACGGAAACCATCAAACGAAATGAAATGAACGACTGAAAGCCTCCACCACTCCTCTTCCGGAATGTTCCATGACTACGTATACCCTTCATTATCTTTATGTACAACGACGGCCTGAAAATTGTTAGAGTTTCACCACCGAATGCGAGCCTCCATCGGGAAGACCCTGCGACTTACTCTTCCGGAATCTTCAGAACTTGCCCTACCCTGATCTTGTTCGGGTCAGTGATTCCGTTTACCTCCGCAAGAGCCTTGGAACTAATACCGTGCTTGAGAGCAATCCGTGAAATTGAGTCCCCCGGCTGAATCGTATAATCCTTCATACTGATGGATCTCTCAACAACTTCTTCT
>PARF01000020.1 GCA_002709915.1 Roseibacillus sp.
TGTCCCACAACCCCGTCACCCTCCACCACGATCACATCATCTGTCGCATCCTCATGGACAAGCCACTTACGCCCCTGAATGCAGACCCGCTCATTCGAATGATTCCTGATCTTGATGAAGTAGACGAATGGATGAGGCCGGTCTTCAGGGTGATCCAAGCTCGGCATGTAGATGACGTCATCGACATCTACGCTAACGCCGTCCAGTTCTTCAAAGAAGGATTCCACCGGCGCGCACTTTAGAAGCCTCCTCCTTATTGCCAAGGACAAGGTTACTTGCTCCCTGGAGTCTCGAGGCTATCCTTCCCCCATGTCCGCTCCTCCGGTCGCCCTGACAATCGCAGGGTCCGATTGCTCTGCAGGAGCAGGAATACAGGCCGATCTCAAAACCTTCTCCCTGTTGGGCGTGCATGGACTCACCGCCATGACCACCATAGTGTCCGAGACGCCTCGGGAAGTACGTGACATCCATCCCCTTCCCCCTGCTCTTCTTAGGAAGCAGGTTGACATCCTTCTCCAAGCTTACCCGGTAGCGAGCGTAAAGACAGGGCTACTTGGAACTGCCGAACATGTCGCCGTGGTGGCCGAATTACTGGAGGGGTCAGGAATTCCTCTGGTAGTAGACCCGGTTCTTTCCTCTTCTACCGGAACGCAATTTGCCTCGGACAAGGTGCTTTCCGCTTACAGAGAACGACTACTGCCCCTAGCCTCCCTTCTTACGCCCAATCTACCCGAGACCCAAAGACTCCTTGGTGGCAGGGTGGATCCAGAGCTTTCGGATGAGCAAATCCCCCTTGATGCTGCCGGAAGGCTTAGCCGCAAAGCAGGAACCCCCGTTCTCCTCACGGGAGGTCATAACTCTCGAAACAGTCATCAAGCTACCGACATATTATACGATAACGGGAAGATTACATCCTTCAGCGGCCCATGGATCGATCTTCCTAGCACTCATGGAACCGGATGCACCTATTCAGCTGCGATCACCGGGTTTCTCGCTCGTGGAGTCGATTTGCACGACGCCATTGCCAAGGCTAAGTCCCTGATAACTTGCTCCCTCAAGACGTCATACAAATGGTCCAAGGATACCGAACAGCTTGAACTTCGCGCTCTCAACCTGCTTTCTCCCGAGGAACGCAAATAGTTGCAGCAGATCGATTTCCATACAAAGTGGCCTGGTGGAGCCTGATCCCCACTCTGATTTTCACTCCAGTGAAACTGGCGCTCCCTTCCGGGACTGCATAAGTTGTGGTCTCCCCTTCGATCACGCTCCGGAAACTCCTTATCTCGTGGCAAAGAGTTACCGCCGCGGTGAATGCATCTTCGAGTATGCCATCTGTGAGGATTGCCGAACCAGCATGTCCAGGGAATTTTCCAGAGATTCCCGCCAAGCCCTGAATCTATTCTTTCAGGAACGCGTTAACCTGTCTGAACGCTCCAGCCTCCTGTCCCACCAATATGTCCCAGCCCCGTGGATCCAAAAATGTGCAGCCTGTGAAAAACCTCGTAATGAGGCCGAAAGCTATTCTCTGGGCGGCATGCTCCTGGGAAGCGATATGATCTATGACCCCTACCCCTTATGCCTTTGCGGAAATTGTGAGGAGGAAATACAATCCCTGCTCTCTCCCGGAACCAAGGGCATCTGGGATGAGTTCGTGGATACCCATTTTGACGGCCCTCCGTCCAACCTGGAAGACCTGCCCGTAAAGGGGCGTCCGGTTCTCTTCTGAAATAGCTCCTCAGCTACTTCTCCCTCCGGAAAAAAGTGGCAGCCCCGCCAGGACTCGAACCTGGAAATACTGAACCAAAATCAGGTGTGTTACCAATTACACTACGGGGCTGTTGCCTCTCGGCGGCCGTTAAATAGGTGCAACGGGCTGGGTTTTCAACTAATAAACATGAAAGCTCACCAAGCAACTTGACTCTACTGCCAGCGGTCGAGAAGTTGGCCCCACGAGAATCATGGAATTTGCCGGTCTCATAGAACAACGCCGGGAGAGGCTGGCGGAATTGGAAGAGCGTATTTCTCAACCAGACTTCTTCAACGATCAAACTACTGCTGCCAATGTAATGCGGGAGCATAGAAGCCTTCAGAAGCTGATGACTCTCTGGGGCACTTATGAATCCACAACCAGAAACCTCGAGGAAAACCGGGAACTGTCGAAAGACGAGGACGAGGAAATAGCCGCGATGGCAGGTGAAGAGATTCCAGCGCTCGAGTCCTCTCTTCCTCTGCTCCGCGAACAGCTCCAGTATTATCTTCTGCCTCAGGATCCGACTGAAGAGCGAAACGCTCTGGTAGAAATCCGAGCGGGTGCCGGTGGTGATGAGGCTTCGCTTTTTGTCGGGGAGATAATGCGAATGTATGAACGCTATGCGGACAGCTGTAATTGGAAATGCGAGCACCTCGAAAGCAGCCCTTCCGAGGTAGGCGGATTCAAGGAGGTAGTCCTCAAGGTGAGCGGTGAAGAAGTTTTCCGTCGGATGAAATACGAAAGTGGTGTTCACCGGGTGCAACGTGTTCCAGCAACCGAAACCCAGGGACGGATCCACACCTCTACCGTTACTGTTGCGGTCATGCCAGAAGCTCAGGAAGTCGATATCGAACTTAAGCCAGATGAGTTGCACATTCAGGCCACCCGGTCCGGCGGCCCGGGAGGCCAGCATGTCAACACAACGGATTCTGCAGTTCAGGTTACCCACCTGCCGTCTGGCATTCAGGTCAAGTGCCAAGACGGCAGGAGTCAGGGGCAAAATAAGGAAAAGGCTCTCGAAATTCTCCGCTCGAAACTTTTTGAAGCCAAGCAGCACGAGGAGCAGGAAAAATATTCTGCTCAGCGGCGAGCTCTGATTGGCTCAGGCGACCGCTCGGAAAAAATTCGCACTTACAACTTCCCACAATCGCGGGTAACTGACCACCGGATCAATCATACTTCCCATAATCTGGAGGGTATTCTCACCGGAGAAGTACACGAGTTCACTGAGGAATTGCAAAAAGCGGAAATGGCTCAGAGATTGGCAGAATCCGGAATACATTCGGATTAATTTTGGCCAGAGGTTCAGTCTGATGAAGACCGTCTTAGAATGTCTCGAAGGTGGAGCCTCCTATTTACGGGAAAGAGGCGTAGAGAGCCCCAGACGCAATATGGAATGGCTTCTCGCCCAGCAGTTGTCATGTAGCAGAATCGAACTTTATGCTAGCTTTGATCGCCCAATGACCGAGCAGGAACTCGCTCCGTTACGGGGCCTGCTGAAACGGCGAGGTAAAGGAGAGCCTCTCCAGCACATTCTCGGCATCGTAGAATTCGCAGGAAGAGAGTTCCTCTGCGACAAACGCGCTCTTATTCCCAGACCGGAAACCGAAGAGCTGGTCGAATCAGCTCTCAAGCTGGAGCTAAAAGACCAATTACGGATTCTGGATGTAGGCACCGGGAGTGGCGTCATTGGCATCACTATTGGACTTTCACTCGGAGAACGCTGTGCGTCGACAGTGTTAACTGACCTCTCACCGGACGCCTTGGCTCTCGCAAGGGAGAATGCTGATCGACACGCTCTCCCGGTTAGTTGTATTGAGGCTGACCTCTTGGATGGAGTCGTGGGAAAGTATCAGCTGATTCTGGCGAACCTCCCCTATATACCGCAAGGTGAGAAGGAGGCCCTGTCTCGAGAAGTCGCTCACGACCCCGCCACTGCCCTTTTCGGGGGACATGACGGCCTTGATCTTATCAGAAGGTTCGTTCCCGCAATTAGAAATCATCTCAGTCCTTGTGGCTGGCTGGCTCTCGAAATTGGCTCTAGTCAAGGCTCCGAGGTCCTTGCTCTTGCTAAATCGGCAGGACTCAAGGCCGTACGTTTGGAAGATGATCTCTCCGGAAAACCGCGGTTTGTCTTTGCTCAAGCACCCTGACGAGTCGATTATTACCTCCTCTTTCAATGGATAAACTTATCGTCCACGGCGACAGCACCTTACAGGGCTCCATCAATATCTCGGGATCAAAGAATGCATCCCTCCCTATCCTTGCATCCACTCTTCTATCGAGTCAGGCCTCAATCGTGCGCAGGGTTCCGGATGTTTCAGATACCAACTACATGCTACAGATACTCCGCGCTCTTGGTGCGGAAGTGGAACGCTCGAGTGGAACCGTAAGGATCGAGCCTTCAACGATTTCTCCTGAAGCCCCCTACGATCTCGTAAGGAAAATGCGGGCCTCCATCTGCGTGATGGGCCCAATGCTCGCCCGGGTCGGCAGAGCAAAGATATCTCTACCCGGTGGATGCATTATAGGAGATAGACCGGTCGACCTTCATATCAAAGCCATGCAGGGCCTCGGCGCCAGTGTTGAGATGGAAGGAGGAGATATCGTTCTGAGTGCTCCGGACGGACTTGTTGGAGCAGAGATCGACATGAGAGGAAAGCATGGCCCCACCGTTCTGGGCACCGACAACCTGATGATGGCTGCGACGCTAGCCCGGGGAACTACAGTTATTGACTCTGCAGCGAGTGAACCGGAGGTCGTAGACCTTGCGGATTTCCTCGTAAAGATGGGAGCCCGGATCTCCGGCGCAGGCACACGCCGCATCGTGATTGAGGGAGTCGAACACCTTACAGGAGTCGAGCACAACATTATCCCGGATCGAATCGAGGCTGGGACCTTTATGGTGGCAGGGGCAATGGCTGGCGAGGGAGTTACTCTTAAACGAGTCAGGGCCGACCACCTCAATGCAGCTACCAGTATTTTAGAAGAGGCTGGTCATATGGTGGACTTCAACTCCGATGGCACTGAGGTTCACATTATACCTGGCGAGAGCCCCCGGGGTTGCGATATTTCTACTGCTCCATTCCCGGGGTTCCCCACGGACATGCAGGCCCAATTTACAGCAATGTTCGCAACCACCCCGGGAATCTCAGTGGTGGAAGACACTATCTTTCCTCAGCGATTCATGCACTGCTCAGAGTTGAAACGTATGGGCGCTGAGATCAAAGTAGACAGCGGCAGCGCACTAATACGCGGGGTAACCAACCTGAGCGCCGCTCCCGTGATGGCGTCGGACCTCCGAGCCTCTGCTGCGCTGGTCCTCGCAGCTCTCCGGGCCCGGGGAAAAACCGAGATCAATCGTCTCTACCACATTGATCGTGGTTACGAACATATTGACGAAAAACTCCTCCAGCTCGGGGCAAAAGTAGAGCGTGTCCCGTCCTGACGCCCGTGATGAGGATGTTCCATACTGGCAGCCTTCCTCATATTATGATAGGAGCGATCTATGAAACGAGTCACCAGCCGAGCATTGCTCAGTCTTCTAGTCCTGAGCTCTTCTTCCACGGTCGTAGCAATTCCCACTACCGCTACTCTGACTGCTGTGAACGAGCAGGATTTCAACAGGATCACTCTTGAGTTCGAACCACCAGTTCTCCCCACGGGTCGGGACACCACCAGACTAACCGGCTCAATTGAAGTCCTCCTTGAGATCGACCCGGTTACTGATCAGGTCTCCGAAATGACCATCCTCGATGGTGACGTACAGGGCAGTGCCGTCGAGCTGTCGGGCAGCACTTTTCTGATCGGAAGCTACGACCTCGAAAGCTCTACACTTGGGGCCACCCTCGATACCCCCGAGCCACCTGGAATCGTCGATCCGGCCACTGGAGAGTTTGACTCATCCCAACATACCTTCACGGTGAGCAGCGGGACTCTCGGCGGCAATATCAGCATCGGGCTTCTTGGTATAAATGAAAATCTTGACTTTGATTTCACCAATGAACCGGTTGGAGGAACAGGTCTTGGAACTGGTTCCGTCACGCTCACGCCAACGGCCAACACCCCAACGAGCAAGAGTTATGATGTGGACGTGCAGCTGCCTATAGCCGTCGATCAGGTATTCGAAGCTGCAGGCGTCGAGGTTCCAATCAGGGCCGAAGGAGCTGCTAAGATGTCCGGCCAGGCAACTATTGAAATCACTCCTGAAGACCCCTTTACCCTCTGGGCCAACGCTAACGGTCTCTCTGGCTCCACCCCCCTCGAGGACTCAAACGGGGACGGAGTAAGCAATGGGATCCAGTGGGCGCTTGGTCTAAATGCTTCCGAAAACCCTTTTCCCTACCTTCTTCAACCGGGGGATGTAAACGCAGCCACAGTGGCATTCAGCCTCAACTTACCGGAAGGAGGCACAGCAAGCGCCCTTCTCGTTACGACAGGATCGGACCCCCGCCGGCCATTCTTTCCCGTTGGTCCTGCTCTTATCAGCACAGGGAGCAACCCTATTCCGGCAGGAACAAGCGGAAATGTGATTATCAGGATCCCAAGAGGACAACGTGGCTTCGTTCAGTTGTCAGCTCCCTGACCAAGGGTCCTTTGAGGGCAAACTCACCAAGATATGCTCAGGCTGGAGCACCGACCGGTTCAGGCATTGGTCCGTCATCCTCCTCCTGCTGATCACTGTCCTTCTCTGCTGAAGTCGCCGACTTGGTATCAGACGGCAACTCAGGCGGCTTTGGAGAGCGCGGAGGATTCTTCATCTCCCCGTGCTCTATGAGGTCGATGATCTGAGCGCCATCCAATGTTTCAAACTCCAACAAGGCCTCAGCTATAAGCTCAAGCTTGTCGCGATTCTCTGTGAGCATTTTCTTTGCGTCCGCATAAGCACGGTCGATAATCCGTCGAATCTCCGCATCAATTTTTTTAGCGGTTTCCTCCGAGTAGTTTTTTGGTTTGGAGATATCACGGGCAAGGAACACCTCTTCCCGAGCCTCACCGTACTCCACCATGCCGAGTTCCTCGCTCATCCCCCATTCGCAGACCATTCTTCGTGCCAGACTTGTTGCCTGTCTGATGTCCCCTGACGCTCCGTTAGTCACGTCGCCAAAAACAATCTCTTCAGCTACTCTGCCGCCCATTGTTACGATCAACTGCTCTAGCCCTTCGATCTTATGCACCTGAAACTTATCTTCCTCAGGCAGATGAAAGGCAGCGCCAAGATACGGGCCCCGTGGAATGATGGTTACTTTGTGAAGCTGATCGGTATTCTCAAGGGTAGCCAGAAGAAGAGCATGACCGGCTTCATGATAAGCAGTGAGCTTTTTTTCCTTCTCGCTGAGGGCAAGACTCCGACGCTCTCGGCCCCACCGAACCTTGTCGCGCGCTTCTTCCAGTTCAGCTACTGTGACTGCTTTCAGGTCTTTACTCGCAGCCAGAAGAGCCGACTCGTTAATTATGTTGGCAAGCTCTGCGCCCGAAAATCCGGGTGTCCCCCGGGCAACCGTTCCTAAGTCCGTTCCGGCGGCCAACTTAATCTTCTTGGCATGGACCTTCAGAATCTGCTCCCGCCCCTTCACGTCAGGAAGCGACACCGTTACCTGCCTGTCAAATCTGCCAGGACGAAGAAGTGCTGGATCAAGGACATCGGGACGGTTGGTGGCCGCGATGATTATCACTCCCTCCTGCGTATCGAACCCATCCATTTCAACAAGAAGAGCATTGAGTGTCTGCTCCCGCTCGTCGTGACCCCCGCCCATTCCGTGCCCCCGATGACGGCCTACCGCATCAATCTCATCAATAAAGACGAGGCACGGAGCGTGCTTTTTCCCCTGCTCGAACATGTCGCGAACCCTGCTTGCGCCTACTCCGACAAACATTTCGACAAAATCTGAGCCGCTGATACTGAAAAACGGCACATTGGCCTCTCCTGCGATCGCTCTGGCAAGGAGAGTTTTTCCTGTTCCCGGAGGGCCAACCATTAAAACGCCTTTTGGGATATTGCCTCCAAGCTTCTGAAACTTGCGAGGATCCTTCAGAAAATCGACAATTTCCCAGAGCTCTTCCTTTGCCTCCTGAATACCGGCGACATCCTTGAAGGTGACCTTGGCCCCGTCCATATTCATCATCTTAGCCTTAGACTTTCCGAAGCTCATTGCACCTCGACCCGCCTGCTTCATTTGGTGGCGAAATAACAGGAACAGCAGCACTATGAGGATCAGTATTGGGAGAAAACTAAGAAGAATTGTCTTCATGTAGTTGCTTTCCCGACGGTAAAGGACCCCGGCGTTAAAGAGCATATTGAGCTCGTCCTGCATTGCCATCATGTTCACTGGAACCACAAATTTCCATGGCTTCTTGGCCTCATCATTCTCCCCGCTCACCTTGGCTACTTTCGCTTGCCGCTGGCCGATGAGATAGGCATCTCGAGTATCGGGTATCGCCACCAACTTTAAATTAAGAACCTTATAGCCAGGCGACTTCTCCCCCTTGTCGTCTAACGCCTCCCCCGACACAGGTGCGGCCCATCTTTCAAAATCTGCGAAGCTGTGAGCACCCTGTCCGCCGGAAATCTTGCCCGTAACGCTCGGATCATCGGTTCCTACAATCTCGACCTTTGAACCCACAAGGCGCGTCAGCTTTGGGCCATCAAGATCAAGATTGATCCGAATCGTGAAATCCTCCAACGATCCAAGGTCAAAGGTTCCCCCATCCTGATACCAGCCGACGATTTGCGCGTTGAAAGCCGCCTCGGTTGTCACCACTTCAAGCTTGTAACGGTCATTGCCTAAAATGACATTCCCATCCTCTAGACCTCGTTTGAACTGGGTGAATGAAATCGGTCTACCCTTGCCGTTTCCCTTATTGGAAAAGGCGATGGCCAGAAGCCCAAACGCCATTGCGAACAGGAGCAGAAAACGCCAATTAAAACCCCCTGACTCCCGAGGTTTGCGAGGATCCTTGGGCTCAGGGTCTGGAGAGGATTCGTCTGCCATTTGGGTAGATTCTTCGTCGAGAAAGCACTAAACCTTCCGNCANGACGATAACCCAGCGGCATAAAAATAAAATTGAAATTTTACCCCTTGAAGATCCGTCAATTTGGTGGCGAGTCTACCACCTGCTGCAGACCCCTTGCCGCAATCTCGACCTGCTGGGCAAGCAATGGCTTGGTGAGCAGAATTCCCATAATTAGTAGCCCCTCACGGGTATTCACAGGANTCACTTCAAGAACCGACCCGTGTTGAACCTTGATATGAAGATTCCCCACAGCTGCGGTTCCTGCCTGCCTTTTCGCCGTAAAGGCAGCTTGGGCGAGCGTTCGTGCAAGATGATGGAGCTTTTCTGAATTAACCTCATCGAAAACTACCTTTCCGGTCCTTTCGAGGAGAAAGTAGGACTTCGAGCCCAATGCATCGTGGAGCCACCCCCCGAAGGGAAGCAGTCTCTCGGTTATTGAGCTCTTGCCACCGTCGTTCTCAGCCAACCCGGCAATTCTTTCTTCGCCGCCGGAGAAGGCCTCTGGAGGAGCTGCGGTATCTTCGTCCACTACTGCAAAGGGAGAGTCGTCACTAGCTCTCAACAGCCCGCCTTTGCGAGCAAGATCACGCGCCAAAGCAAGCGCGTCACGTGCCTTGCTCGCGCCCCTACTCTGACTGGTGTCATCTTCCGCAGGGGCTACCGCTTTCTGAGTCAAATCGGCCTCGAATCCTTCAAACTGCGTGCCGAAGGGCGCCTCGTCCGGATCTGGACGACCTTCGCCCAAATCGTCAGGATGAACCCACAGGGCATCTGCCATCCTGCGCAGTTCTGAGACATCTACCCATGATTCAATTGGATCCATCGCAGTGGGGTCGGACTAGTTTAACCATCAATCTGGACAGCCATTCAGCCCTATTCGGACAGTTTGCAAGCGCTCCTAAATAAAGCCAAGTCTCCTTTCGATTTCGATACGAAGATGGTCAAAAAGTGCCAGGACCTCATCTCCACCATCCATCACTCCAGCTGGCAAGCCCCGAGCGCTGGCTCTAACAAACAAGTCTCCTCGCGGCACCACGGTCTTCATCACCATCTCAGGCGGCATGATTGCTCTAAGAGCTTTGCCTGCATCCCGGCTCTCAGNCAGAAGATCCTGCATCATCGTGAGAACCACACCCAGAATNACTAACCTTGGATTGGCAATCCGCATTCGCGTCAGGGCCTCCAGCATTTTGGGCACAGAACGAATGCCTAGAGGCTCTGCCTGCTGCGGCACCAAAACCGCATCAACCATGGAGAGCACATCTGCAGTGGCCCCAAAAAGGCCGGCGGCAGTGTCAATAATGCAAATATCGATTCCCGAGGCTGCCAATTCACTNTGTAGACTACGGAGCCGAGAAATTACTCCGGAGGTGGTCCCGTTGAGGTCGTAATCACTTGCTTGCCCGGCAGGAATCAGACTGAGAGTCTGCATTTTCGTAGGGACCAGCAATTCCTCTATCTTGATCTCTGCGTCATCTATATAATCATAAAACCCGGTTAGAAGGCGACTTTGGCGAGTCAGGGAAAGACCGACGGAGCCTTGGGGGTCTGCATCAACGAGAACCGTTCGACTTCCGTGCCTGGCAAANGCGTGCGCCAAGTTTATCGCAACTGTCGTCTTTCCGACACCGCCCTTTTGACTCGAAATTGCAATTGTAACCACAGCTGGAAGGTTGCTGGAGTGTAGTCCCGAACACTCGATGAAAAAGTCTTTTATCCCTTCCGGGGCCGAGGACCCCGGATCCCTTTCAGGTTACGCCACGCTTGCCGCGACCGTGACCACTCAGGCCGGCTGATTGCACCCTTTTAAAGTCCATGGCAATTCCTTGGCTTCGTTGTGGTTGAGCCGCTGAAGCTCCTCGACCAGAGAAAGACCCTGGTTGTGCTTTAGATGGTAACGCATTCCACCCCCTTCCAAGGTCTAAAACCCGGGTATTTTTCAGGTGTCGCACCTTTCAGCTAAGCGCCTTCTGTATCGTTTCTCCGTAGATCAATAAATTCATTGGCCAAGCGCGCGGATTTTACTTCACAATAGGTGCATACCAGCCCCCTCCATCACCTTGATTTCTCGCCCGTCACTTCGTCCCGCAATCTTCCTTTTTTCTCTTGGCCTTTCTACCTTGCTCTCTCAAGCGGACAGGGTGCACTTCAATGATGGTCGACCCCCAAAGGAAGGCAAAGTTGTCTTTAACACCCCCAGCGTTGTGGAACTCAAATGGGAAAAACGTCCCGGTATTTTCCAGACCGATCGCTTTCTGAAGGCGAACATTGAGCGCGTTGAGATCGATACCAAGGAGGATATTCAATTCCGNAACATGGGACAGATGCTCCCTGCACCTGACAGACTTACTCCGGAGGACTACCAACGCAGGATCGTAAAGTGCAAAGCTTTCCTCGATCTGTTCCCAAATGGAAGCCACGCCTCGAAGGTCGAACTTATTCTCAGGACACTAGAAGAGGAATACGAAAAGGCCGTTGCTGGCGGCCTTAAACTGCAAAACAAATGGATTTCTCCCGAAGAAAGAAGACGAGATGCCTACGGAATTGATGCCGGCCTTGAATACGCAGACATGGTGGCCGCCAAAGAATCTTCGGACTTGAAAATGGCCCTGCGCCATTTTGAAAAAATCCAATCCGACTTCGCCGGTTCAACTCATTACGCCAAGGCTAGCGCGCTGGCAATTGAGACGATGAAATCCTACCAGCCAATTTTGCAGCAGCGGATAGCTCAAGTGCAGTTTAAGAGACAAGATCGCGAGCGCGCGCGAGCCACCCTTCCAGCCAACGTCCGGGCTCAGAACAAAGCCGCACAGGACAAGGCCGATGCATCTTACCTCAAACTCGTTGCCCGGGAGACCAATGAAATTAAGACAAAGTGGCTTACACTGAACGAGTACCACAGCGACCCCATGCGCAAGGTTCTCAACACTCTCAAAAACACCCTCTCGAACCTGGAAAAACAGACCCCTTCTGAAAGCTCCTCCTTTGCGGACTCACTTCATCAGGATGCCTGGGACGCCATAAGCAGAGGTGACCTCGAAGCTGTAAAGGAAATGCTCAGAGAGCTCAAATCTCTCAAGGTTCCCGAGCGCTACCTCACCCAAATTGAGGAGGCGTCTGAAATACAGGAAGAAACGAATCAACCGCTTCCTGCCGACGAGAAGCCCGTAGAAGCAGAAAAGCCTGCAGAAGAAGCGCCCTCCGAGGAAGAAGATGAAAAAACCGAAGCAAAAGAAGCGAAAGAGGAATCCTCAAAAACCCCATCAACAAGGCCGACAAACAGCGTTCCCTCTCCTTCGGGGTCGAGTGCCGATGAAAACTCTGGAACATCCAAGGTTCAGGTGATTTTCGTAGTTGTTCTTCTTCTGGTCATCGTCGTTGCCCTCGGGGCAGCATTTATCGGGAGAAAGAAGAAATAGCGATCAACCCATCACTTCAGGACCAGCATGTCACAGTCCATACGGCGCGCGGAGCAATCCCGTAAAACTACCGAGACCTACGTCTCTCTCGCTCTGAATCTTGATGGAGAAGGACTATCCAATATTGAGACCGGCATTCCGTTCTTTGACCATATGCTCACTCTCTTCTCGCGTCATTCCCTCATTGATCTGGACCTTAAGGTCACGGGGGATGTGGAAGTTGACTACCACCACACAGTTGAAGATAGCGGCATCGTCTTGGGCGAGTGCCTAAGAGAAGCACTTGGCGATAAGCAGGGGATCACAAGATATGGTCATGCGTATGTACCCATGGATGAAACACTCTCCCGGGTAGTCGTGGATCTGAGTAACCGACCGTGGCTCGAGTTTAATGCACCGGTTGGAAGCCCCGATGCTCAAAACTTTCCCTTCAGNCTCGTAGAAGAATTCTTCCGTGCCCTGGCTTCAAATCTTCGTGCGAATGTTCACGTCGAGATCCTTTATGGCCGTGATGGCCACCATATAGCAGAAAGCGCGTTCAAATCACTTGCTCGCGCCTTACGCATCGCCGTGACAAGGGANGAGAGGGTCAGGGGAATNCCCAGCACGAAGGAGGCCCTCTAGCNCTTCGCCTTCCTTACACGGGCAAAATCTCCTACCATGCAGCCCTGGGCCGTGTCTTCGGAAATCAAAATTGGCGTTATTGATTATGGCGGCGGTAATATCCGCAGCCTGGTTCAAGCCCTAGAAAAGCTTGGCACTTCTCCGGAGCTGGTCACGTGCCCCGAGAAGCTGGATTCGCTATCACATCTGTTCTTTCCAGGACAGGGCGCATTTGGCGATTGCATGGCGAAACTCCAAGGCCTTGAACTTGTCGAACCGATCTTTGACTGGATTCATCAAGATAAACCCTTTTTCGGCATATGTGTCGGCTATCAGCTCTTATTCGAAGGCAGTGACGAGAGCCCGGGGACTCGGGGACTTTCAATACTCGAGGGCAATGTTGTTCGATTCAGGGAAGAAGGCATCAAGGTCCCCCATATGGGCTGGAACAACGCTCAACTACAGGACCCTAACCTCGAACCTTGGATGGGACTGGGGCTCAATCCCTATTTTTACTTCGTGCACTCCTACCATCCTGAGCCAAAGGATCTGTCGATCTGCGCAGCGATGACAACTTACGGGATAAGCTTTCCTAGTGCCGTTCAGCGAGGCCGCCTGATCGCAACCCAGTTTCACCCGGAGAAGAGCCAGANGGCCGGCATGAGCCTTATTCAAAACTTCCTTCGTCAGAAGTGAGGCGAAGGTCCCTGAAGCACGCTCTAATCCAAAAGCTCCTCGTTACAAGGATCAAGACTGCGAAACGGCAGGCAAACTTTCTTCTAACCTGTTACCCGCATCGGCATGAGCACATACAGGAATGAGCCACTACCACGGAGAACGCCGGGACTCATCTCGTCTATAAGATCNAATTGNACCTCCTCATCCTCAAGGTTCCTTAGAGGAGCCATCAGGAACTCTGGATTGAAGGCTATCGCAATTTCCTTGCCCGCATAGTTCACCGGCATCGACTCCTTGGCTTCTCCAATATCAGGAGAGTTAGCCGTCAGGTCCATGCTGCCCTCACTCACTACCAGCTTGACGGAATTGGACTTTTCAGAGGAGAGCAACGACACCCGCCGCGATGTTTCGAGCAAAGCTTCCCGTCCAAGGTTAAGCGTCTCCTTGGCCTCTCCGGGNATCACTTGTCGATAATTCGGGTAATTCCCCTCNATGAGCTTCGAGACNATTACGCTGCTGCCAACNTCGAAAACGATCTGATTGTCGCCGAGNCTNGCCACTGCGTCACCGTCATCTCCAAGCAGACGCTGCAACTCCTGGACCGCTTTCGTCGGAATGATAAAATCCGTTTCGTGGCTGGCGGGAAACTCGAGGTCGTTTTCGACCATTGCGAGGCGCCTCCCGTCGGTAGCTACCAGCGTGAGCTTCCCTTCCTTGAAGGCTGTGAAGATGCCGTTCAGGACATAGCGCGTCTCATCATTGGAGATCGCATACGAGGTTTTCTTTAAGCTCTCCCGCAGAAGCGCCTGAGGAATCTTGTACTCCTTGGCCTCCTTGAAGTCGGGAAGAGGCGGGAACTCGCCGTGCTCCAGTCCGATAATCTTGAAAAAACTTGGCCCACAGTTGATCGAGGCGACGTCTTTTGCATCAACTGANACCTCTACCTCNGCGTTGGGCAGCTCCCGGATAATACTNACCAGTCTCTTAACCGGCATCGTNGTTGACCCCTCCTTCGCAACTTCGGCTTCGACCGTGCCGCTTACCCCAACGTCAAGATCGGTGGTAGTCAGGCGCAAGGTTCCTCCACTCGCCTCAATCAAAACATTCGAAAGGATTGGCAGAGTCGTTCTTGTGCTGACGACATGCTGAACCTGTTGGAGACTGTCGAGGAAGGCGTCCCTTGCGATCCGAAATTTCATTAGCAGAAAAACCCTTATCGGGCCNAGCTGAGTTTGGGGTGATTAGTGGCCTTGGCAAGCCATTCTTTAAGAAACAAGTAACATTCCAGCTCCTCCCNTGGGAATATCTAAGCCGGCCCGGAATGAGACAGTTCGTCCGGNGTCCTTTCCTTCGAGATAGGTTCCGCGCAAAAGCTTCCAGCCGCCGCCTTTTGTCCCAANNCCTCGATCCTNNGNTNGCNATTACCGATNCAACCTNGCGCCCAGAGCCGCGACCGTCTGNCGGACCTGATCGTCGGTCTGCATCATCTGATCCACCTTTTTGCAGGCATGAATGACTGTTCCGTGATCCCGCCCACCAAAGGCCTCCCCGATTTCAACAAGGGATCCNCCCGTCAGTTTCCGTGACAGATACATCGCAATCTGACGGGGGAAGGCGATATTTGCAGGGCGGCGTCGGCTAGTCATGTCGGCCAGCCGTATGTCGTAGAAGTCCGCTACTGTTTTCTGGATCGTGTCGATCGTGACCTTAGCTGCGGCTTCTTCTCTGAGGATATCCCGGAGAAGATCCTCAATCCTGTCGGTTGAGAGCTCTCCCTGCCCCAATGANTTNTAGGTGGCGATCCGCACGAGTGCGCCTTCAAGTCTGCGGACATTACTGCGAATTCGCTGGGCGACGAAACGAACCCAGTCTTCCGGTATCTTGACCTCCCATTCCTCCATTTTACGACCTAGGATCGCTATTCTGGTTTCAAGCTGCGGAGGTTGCAAAGCTACTGTCAGACCGCATTCAAAACGGGAGACCAATCGTGGCTCCAGAGTCTGGATTTCTGACGCGGGCCGATCACTGGAAAGCACGACCTGAGCTCTCCCATCAAGAAGTGTATTAAAGGTGTGGAAAAATTCCTCCTGAGACTTCTCCTTACCGTTTAGGAATTGGACATCGTCAACCAGAAGCACGTCCGCCTTGCGATATCTACGTCGAAAATTATCAAGGTTTCCCTTTTGAACGGCTAGAATAAACTCGTTNGTGAACTTCTCACAGGTAAGGTAAATTACCTTCGATTCAGGCCTCGCCTTNAGGATGTCCTGCCCTATCGCTTGCATGAGATGGGTTTTACCGAGTCCGGACCCGCCATGGATAAAGAGAGGATTGTAAGCGGTGCGAACCCCCGCTGCAATCGCCTTGCAGGCNGCATGCGCGAACTGGTTGTTCCCACCTACAACGAAACGATCGAATGTGTAGAGCGGATTAAGACCCGCTCCCTTCAGTGACTTGGTNAACGCCTCGGAGGCAACTTCCTTGGCCCGGGAATTTTTTTGAGGCTCTTCAAGCATAGTGAGCTGCCCTCCCGCAGCTCCATTCATCGCGAGAACTCGGGGCCTACCCCCACAACCAAGAATCTGGGATAAGGCATGAGTCAATTCCGGCATAAAGTTTTCCTGAATCCAGAGCACGTGCGTTTCTGTCGGAACCAGCACAGTAACCTGATTGGCGTCCTCAGCAACAAGCTGCATGTGCTTGAACCAGCGCTCGGTAGCATCCCCACTGAGACGCGCATCCAACAACCGGAGAATTTGAGTTTTGGCTTCCTCTGCTGATATTCTTGCCCCTCCGCGGGCCAAAACGTCTCCTGTCCTCACCCCGCTCCCGCGCGGCGTCGTCACTGCACCTTCATCCCTGCTGCTCATTGTAGTTCTCCAATCCGTAAACTTTTATCGATTTTTAAAAATTTGCTGAAGCCTGCGAATCGAACGGAAGAGTCAATCGAGGCGATCAGCTACGTAGTGGATGGCCATCTGAGTCAATAGCGTCAAAAAATTTTAGAGAAGAATTTCGGCCGGCTCTCTTAGCTCTTTTCCACAAGCGTTCCACGGCATGACAGATGTTAGACTTCAGAGTTCGCCTGTTAAGGTCGCCAAACGAAAAGAACAATTTACCCTTCCTGCGCCCCCCGATCCTTGTCTCGTCTTCCGGAAAGAGGGCACAACCTTTACAGGCATCCTCTCTATATCAACNAAACTCATAACTCACTAATAGAGAGAANATTAAATATAAAGGACCGCAATGTGCGGGAAGACAGAAAATCGGAGGTGAGTAGACCATCAAGGACGTGCCCTGCCGTTTGAACCAGGCCAAAGCACGCCTAACCCAAAGGTGAGAATAGTAGTCAATGGCCACGCCCAGTAGAAGCCTACGGTGGTCCTCAAGACTTGAGCATCTCCCTGCCCTTCAATGAAATACATCGGCAAAGCCGCGAGCCACTCGTAGGGCATGCTGAAGCCTAAAGATAGCCCGAACAGGTCTAGCTCAAATGTATGCAGCAGCACCCAGACATCATTGCGAATGAACAAGACCGCGATGAACGACAGCACCGATCCCCAGACCAGTCCACGGAAGCTTCCTCGCCCAAGTAGAGCGCACAGAAACATCCCCAGCAACGGACCGATGGTGTAGGTCGTCATCCCGAATGCAAGCGGCAGAACAGCGACCGCTGTATTTTCCTGCACCCAGCGCATCAAAAGCGTAAACACCGTCAGGAATAGCCCCCAGAGGATCACCCACATCCGACTCCGTGACACCATTTTACGCTGATCCTCCTCGCTCTGTGCACCACCGGCCTCATAGAACATCGAGACGGTGGTCTGACTGAGTGCGGCAAGAATCGAATCCAGACTCGAAATAGCGGCCGCAAACACCCCACCCAGAATCAATCCGCTCAGGCCGGGAGGCAGTTCTTTCACGATCCAGATTGGAAACACCAGATCTGATTTTCCCGGGACTCCTGCGTCTGAATTCCATGCCATCTTCTCGGCGACTACCCCCTCGGGTGGGAAGCGGGAATACCATACAAAAAGCGCCGCCCCGACCATCAGCATTAGCAGGGTAATTCCTTGTCCTACTGAGCTCCAGATAATGGCTTTTCGAGCGTCTTGGGCATTCCTGCAGCAAAACATCCGCTGGGCGTTTAGCTGGTCCACCCCAAAAGCTCCAACATTCAGAAAAGGGACAGCAAATACTGCGACCCAGAACGTAAACTTGAAGGCGTCGGTCACCCCTAGGTCGAAACTGAGCCAATGTGTTTTGCCTTCCTGCGCAGCCAGATCTATCCACCCTCCGCCAAGATGCATCCAGGCCCAGATCAAGGTGATCAGCCCTCCCATGGCGAAAAGGAAAAACTGCATTACGTCGGTCCATATCACGGTCCGCATACCCCCCATCAAAGTCCAACCAATCGCAAAGACGCCGATCAAAAGAATGCACACCTCAAACGAAAAGGGAGTGACGATCATGAGGGGGATAGCAGCCACGAGCACCCGGACACTCTGGGCGAGGATTGATCCGATCGTGAAAAAGACAGTCGCCAGAGCTTTCAGCTGCGGCTTAATCCTGCGGCCCATGTAGTCATACGGGCTGTAGACGCCATCCTCGTAAAAGACTCTCGTAAACCAAATCCCCACAATCACTCGGCCCAAAATAGACCCGAGAGCCCAAACCATGTAAGTGAAGTCACCGCCTGCTGCCAGCACCCCTCCGGGAACACCTATAAATGTGACCCCACTGATTTCGGTCGCGACGATCGAGCCACTTACAGCCAGCCAAGGCAAAGAGCGGCCTCCCGCAAAAAAGTCGCTGATGGAAGCCTGCCTCCCTCGCATCTTGTGCCCGACCCAGGTCGTGAGCCCCAGATATCCAAAGAGCACAATCCAGTCCAGAGGCTGAAACCACTCATGTATTGCCATTAACAGACAGACGCTAACTCAACCGCTTCAAGCAGTCGACTCTTCGATAAAAAAATCAACCTTTCGAAAGTAATACCTTGCCGCCAAAGCTTCGTGAGATAGCCTCAGGCCTTGCATAATAAGGTGGCTGCAAGAGGCAAGACCGAACAGGTCGCTGGTGTAATCCCCGCCCGATGGGGATCCTCTCGCTTCCCCGGAAAGCCCCTTCATCAACTCGCTGGCAAAAGTTTGCTGGGTCACGTCATTGAGCGAGTCGGCTGCTGTAAACGTCTCGACGTTGTGCTGGTCGCTACTGATGACGAGCGAATCCAACGGGAAGCACTCGCCAACGGTGCAGAGGTCGTGATGACGTCAGGTCAGCACAAGACAGGAACCGACCGTGTCGCAGAGGCGATCACTTCTTTTCCCGCCGTCCAGCATATCGTCAACATTCAGGGAGACGAACCTCTAGTATCCCCTTCTATCATCGATTTGATGGCCGACACCCTGAGGAACCAGCAGAACATCGATATGATCACGGTTGCAAATCCAATTTCAAACCTCGACCAGCTCGATGACCCCAACATCGTCAAGGTCGTCTTGAACAGGAATGGTGACGCTCTCTACTTTTCACGCAGCGCCCTACCTCACGATCGAACTAGCGAGGAGCAGTTTTCCCCGCTGCGTCACGTGGGTCTGTACGGATATCAAAGAGATTTTCTCGAGAACTTTGTCAACTGGCCCGAGGGGCATCTGGAAAGAGTCGAGCAACTTGAGCAACTTCGCGCTCTTGAGAATGGAGCCCGGATCCGGGTTGTTGTCACCGAACATGAATCCATCGGTCTCGATACCCCCGAGCAGGTGCCTGAAATTGAAGCTCTTCTTGCGGGTTCCATTGACGCCAAATACCCTCCAAACACAAACCAATCGCGCTGAGTGAAATATATTTTCGTCACTGGAGGAGTCGTCTCCTCACTAGGAAAGGGCCTTGCCGCAGCATCTATCGGCACCCTTCTCGAACATCGTGGACTCCGCGTTACCATCCAGAAATTCGACCCCTACCTCAACGTTGATCCCGGCACCATGTCTCCCTATCAGCATGGGGAAGTGTATGTGCTTAATGATGGTGCTGAGACGGATCTCGATCTCGGGCATTACGAGCGTTTTACCAACTGCGTTTTGACCCGCTTTAACAATCTGACCTCTGGACAAGTCTTTGAAAACGTAATCAAAAAAGAGAGACGGGGCGAATATTTAGGCAAGACCGTTCAGTTCATCCCTCATGTCACCGACGAAATTAAGGCACGAATTCACGACCTTTCAGATCAGAACCCCGAAGTTGACGTAATCATCACCGAAATTGGAGGAACCGTGGGCGATATCGAGGGCCATCTCTTTTTGGAGGCTCTTCGGCAATTCTCTCTTGAAGTTGGCCGGGCTAACACATGCTTTATCCACGTCACCCTGCTACCCCTTATCCGAGCTGCCGGAGAGATAAAGACCAAGCCTACCCAGCAGTCTGTTGCCAAACTACGCGAGATAGGAATTCAGCCCGACATCGTCATATGCCGTACCGAGCACGATTTGGACGACGATAACCGGCGGAAAATCGCGATGTTCTGTAACGTCGAACATAGGAACATCGTTGCCTTCCGGGATGTAAAACATTCGATCTACGAATGCCCCCTGGATCTACGTCGGGACAAGATCGATCGGCTTGTCGTTGATAACCTCGGTATCGACTCTCCTACCCCGGACCTCTCCGACTGGGAAAATTTCGTGGAGCGGCTCATTAACCCGCAGCACAAGGTCACGATAGCCGTTGTCGGAAAATACATTGAATTGCAGGACGCCTACAAATCCATCTACGAGTCCCTCACCATAGCTGGTGCCGCTCACCACGCCGAAGTAACGATCGTGAGGATCGACTCAGAAACGATTGAAACAGCTGATCCGAGCGTCATCATAGGAGATGTTGACGGAATCCTTATTCCCGGTGGATTTGGTGATCGAGGAATTGAGGGGAAGATACTTGCAGCTCAATATGCGAGAACAACCGGAATTCCCTATCTTGGAATTTGCCTTGGTATGCAGGTAGCCACGGTCGAATTCGCAAGGAATGTGTGCAATCTCGAGGGCGCCCACACCACCGAGTGCAACAAGAAAACGCCGCACCCTGTGATCAGCCTTCAGGAAGAGCAGAAAGGGATCAAGGATATGGGCGCCACAATGAGGCTAGGTTCATGTGATTCACTGGTCCATCCTGGAACGTTGGCGGCAAACCTCTATGGCGGAGAGCAACTGATCAAAGAACGCCATCGACACCGCTACGAATTCAATCCTGCCTACCTTGATCAGCTCAGCGAGGCAGGCTTGATCATTTCTTCGGTTTCTGCGGAAGAGGGGTTAGTTGAAATCATTGAGCTGGCAGATCACCCATTCTACATCGGGGCCCAATTTCATCCGGAGTTTCAGTCCAAGCCCAACCGCCCCCATCCGCTTTTCTCCGGATTTATCGAAGCATCTTTGAAATCGACTTGGAGAGGCTCGCCTGGACCACAGGCGTAGGGTTTCTCCCATATTCTGGAAATCTCGACATGCGACCAAGCCAGGTTCTCGTCTCAGGGGTCTCCGGACCAGAGCTGACCAATGACGAAATCCACCTCTTCAGGAAAATACAGCCGGGGGGATTCATCCTCTTTACCCGAAATATCGTCGATCCATGGCAAACCCGCCAGCTTACCGATTCGCTAAGAGATTTATGTGAAGAGACGCCCCTGATAGCTATCGATAATGAAGGGGGACGCGTTTGGCGTACTGCACCCTTTTCACCTGCCTGTCCCTCGGCTGCCGTTCTTGGTCGACTCAACAAACCAAAACTAATTGCCGAGGCAGGATGGATAACCGGGCGATTACTTTCCATTCTCGGAATCAATCTTAACCTCGCCCCCGTTCTTGACCTTGATCATCACCCCGGCAGTTCAAATGCTCTCAATGGACGTTGCTGGGGCGCATTCGAACAGGATGTAATTAATCACGCAGGTGTCTTTAATCGCTGGCAACGTCGTCAGGGGATTGCTGGATGTGCGAAGCACTTCCCATGTGGGGGCCGTGCGGCAGTCGACCCTCACCACACTCTTCCCACTGTACAGATAGACCAAGAGGAGATCCTGCGCGAAGATATCATCCCATACACGGCGCTCATGCCTGAACTCGATGCCATAATGGTAAGTCACCTTCACTTTCCCCAAATCGACCGGAACGGACTCCCTGCGTCACTGTCCAGCAACATTATCAAGAGACTTCTTAGGGATCGACTTGGATTCGACCATCAA
This sequence comes from Roseibacillus sp., assembly GCA_002709915.1. GTDB lineage: Bacteria > Verrucomicrobiota > Verrucomicrobiia > Verrucomicrobiales > Akkermansiaceae > Roseibacillus_B. Next base: position 21,701 of record PARF01000020.1, read on the forward strand.
CTTGTCCTGACAGACGACTTGGACATGGGGGCCATCCAACAGACCTACGGAACTCCTGAGGCCGCCCGAATGTCCATCGAAGCCGGAGGGGACCTCGTGCTCCTCTGCCACCAATTTATGAATGCAGAGGAGAGTATCGCTCAGCTCGAGAAGATTTCCCCTTCCATGTTCTATGACATTGAAATACGCATAGAAAGGGCGAAAAAACGACTCAAGATCCCCCCTCCTTACTCTGAAGAAGCATTCGCGACAATCATGAGAGACCTCTCAACACTGAGAGAGTCTGTGCCTCTTGAAGAATCAGAACATGGCAGCGGAGAAAACCCAGCAAGCCCTGTAGAGAATTACTAAGAACGCAATGTCTCACCTCTCGGAGGAAATATCTGATCAAGCACCTTCAATCAGATTTTTTCCTGTCATCTCAGCTGGTTGATCAAGATCCAGCATTGCAAGTAGCGTTGGCGCTATATCCGCAAGAATACCGTCATCTACTCGACATTCGGCGGCATCTTCGGCTACGTAGATGGCGTGAACGAGGTTGGTAGTATGGGCCGTATGAGGGGACCCATCTCCGTTGACCATGAACTCGCAGTTGCCATGATCTGCGGTAATTAGAAGGCTTCCGTTAAGCCGCAGGGTCTCTTCAACCACCCGCCGTACACATTCATCGATGGTCTCGACCGCCTTGATCGCCGCCTCGACGACCCCGGTGTGCCCAACCATATCAGGATTGGCAAAATTCAGCACGACCAAGTCGAATTCCCGCAACCTCTCCACCACCGTGGAGGTAACCTCTGACGCACTCATCTCAGGCTTGTGATCGTAGGTAGAGACATCCTTGGGCGACGGGATAATCGCTCTACTCTCCTGGCTGCAAGGCTCTTCTCTTCCACCGTTAAAGAAGTAAGTAACGTGAGGATACTTTTCGGTTTCCGCTATGCGTAGCTGAGTTTTTCCAGCTGCCGATACGACTTGGCCAAGCACGTTAGCCATTTTTTCAGAGGGAAATACTACGGCACAATCATAGTTCTCATCATATTCTGTCAGCGTGACATAGTGAACGTCCGGCCTTACTCCTGTCTCAAATTCATTAAACCCCTTGGCGAGGAATGCTTCCGAAAGCTGGCGGGCCCTGTCGGCTCGAAAGTTAAAAAAGATCACTACGTCTCCATCTCTTACCCGCTGGACGGAGGCCTGATGAAATATAAGCGCTGGCATAAATTCATCGGATCGATCTTCTCTGTAGTATTGCGCCACCGCCTCACTGGCGAGAAGGTCCGACTTCTCGCCCATGCCGTGCACGATAGCATCCCATCCCATCTTGGTTCTCTCCCACCGGCAATCCCGATCCATCGCGAAATAACGACCAATCACTGTTGCGATACGAGCTCCATATTCCGCAAGGCCATCCTCGACCTCGCCAAGAAAATCAGCTCCCGCTGTGGGTGAGGTATCACGGCCATCAGTAATAGCGTGAGCCATGATATCGTCAACGCCGGCTGAATGAGCAGCAGCGGCAAGGGCGACAAGATGATCCTGATGACTATGCACACCACCATCTGAGACCAATCCCACCAGGTGCAGCCTTTTTCCCTGAGCTTTGGAGAACGCCTCCTTGAGAACCGAATTCTCGCCCAGAGCGCCTTCAGCGACGACCCTGTTGATACGGGTCAGATCCTGGTAAACGATCCTCCCCGCACCAAGATTGAGATGCCCGACTTCGGAATTTCCCATCTGTCCCTCTGGCAAACCGACATCCAGACCCGAGCAACTGATCATGCCCTTCGGATACTGCTTCAGTAGACCATCGTGGAAGGGTGTCCTTGCCAGCAAGGTGGCGTTGCCATCGGCCTCGGCCGTTTTGGACCCACCGGGGTTCACACCCCAGCCATCTCGGATTATCAGCACCACAGGGGATTTCGCCATGACGGCGAGGACCTTACGGCCCAGCTCCATCCTGCAAAGCGCAATCTACGATGCATCCTCCACGCCAGTTGTCCTTACCCTTCAAGTGATTGATTGGACCATCCCTAATTTAAGATTCTGCAAGTTTAGAATGTTCCATTCTCGAATTAGTGCTTTGATCTGCCCGTGTCCTTTCTCGAGCTCGTCGACGTCCATACCCACTTCCCCGTTCGGGAAGGAACCTTCGGTGGAGCCTCAGATGTTATCCGGGCCGTAAACGGCGTATCTCTTAGGGTGAACAAGGGCGAGATACTCGGCCTCGTAGGCGAATCGGGATGCGGCAAATCGACTCTCTCGAGGACGATTATGCAGCTCCAGCCGGCTAATTCCGGCCAAATTTCCTTGGATGGAGAAGACCTGAGTTCCCTGAGCAGACAAGAAATCCGGACCCGAAGACTAGATTTCCAGATGGTTTTCCAGGACCCCTATGCCTCCCTCAATCCTAGAATGACGGTCTACTCGACCCTGTCGGAGGCCCTCTGCCAGCGCCCTCTGCTTAATTTGCGCAGCGAGAAAGGAACCCCTCAGGACCTGAGGAATTTCAAAAGCAATCTGACGGAGAAAGTAGCCGAACTCATGGAACGCGTCGGACTCGATGCCCGCTTCATGCAGAAGTATCCTCACGAATTCTCTGGCGGCCAGAGGCAGAGAATCGCCATTGCACGTGCATTGGCACCGGAGCCCAAGCTGATTCTTGCCGACGAACCTGTCTCGGCACTCGATGTCTCTATCCAATCCCAGATCCTTAACCTCCTCCTTAAATTACGAGACGATCTTTCTCTCACAATGATTTTTATTTCCCACGACCTTTCGGTTGTGAGATTTCTGGCAGATAACATCGCCGTGATGAAGGCTGGAGAAATCGTCGAATACGATACCTCACAAAAAATTTTTGAGGAGCCGCAGCACCCCTACACCCAGACTCTCCTCAAAGCGATACCCCGGATTCAACTCCCCGCCTGAAATCCTCACCATGAGCTACCAGGTTTTTGCCCGTAAATATCGGCCCCGCACCTTCAATGATATCCTTGGACAGGATCATGTGGTCACTACCCTCAAAAACGCTATTGAGGCCGATCGCCTTGCCCACGCCTACCTCTTTGTTGGCCCTCGCGGAACGGGCAAGACCTCAACTGCTCGGATTTTTGCCAAGGCTCTCAATTGCAGTGGTGGCCCTCGCCTCGATTTCGACCCTGACGAGGAAGCTTGTATTGAAATTGCAGAGGGCCGCTCTCTTGATGTTCTCGAGATAGATGGAGCCTCAAACAATGGTGTGGACCAAGTCAGAGAGCTCAGAGAAACCGTGAATTACGCTCCTGCCAGCAGCCGATTCAAGATCTACTATATCGACGAGGTGCATATGCTTTCTACTGCCGCATTTAATGCACTTTTGAAAACTCTCGAGGAGCCTCCGGCTCACGTAAAATTCATTTTCGCTACTACCGAGCCCAACAAGATTCTCCCAACCATTATCTCTCGCTGTCAACGGTTCGATCTTCGCCCGATTCCAACGGAAGTGATCGCTGAACAGCTGATCCATATTTCAGAAAAGGAAAATGTAACTTTGGGGAAATCGGCTGCCTGGTCCATCGCAAAGGGCGCAGATGGTGGGATGCGGGATGCCCAATCGATGCTGGACCAGCTAGTCGCCTTTTGTGGCGAAACCATTAAGGAAGAACATGTTCAGGACATATTCGGCTTCACCTCCTCAGAGACAATATCCTCCCTCGCTAACCACCTATTGAGAGGGCAAACGGCACAAACTCTTTCCCTCATACAANGAGAGGCGGAAAGAGGAAAAGACCTGACTCAGCTACTTTCCGAGCTGGCAGGTTTCATCCGGGCTCTCCTTCTCGACAGACTCAGCCCCGGCAACGATAAGGGGGAGATCCCAACAGGTTTCTGGGAGCAGATTGGTGATGCATCATCACTCCCCAGTGACGAAAGGCTTCTAGTAGTCCTTGACCGATTAGCGAATGCGGACGCCCAGATGCGCCGGGCTTCGAATAAGCAGCTCCATTTTGAAATCGCCATGATTCGGGCAGTTCAATCACTGGACGAAGTGCAAATAAGCGATGTCATCAAGGCTCTTAAGGCCGGCAACCCTCCCGAGGAGGTTGTCGGGAATACTCCTCAGACCCCATCGCCTGAAGAGTCCGTAGCGACCCAGCCCGAATCAACTGCCGCAGTCTCAGAGACCCCTCCTATCACACGCACCTCCGCCCGTGCTCGAAAGAAACAACGAGGTGTTGAAAACCAGCTTGAATCACTCATCGAGCAAGCACCGGATAACCATCCTGAGCCCGCCGCTCCTGCTGCCGACGATTCCACTGAAGACATCAGCGNCACCGGAGCATCGTCGTCTTCGAATTCTAAAGAAGAGGACTCCACCTCCGCAAATAACGAAGATTCGTTCTATGATGACCCGTTGGTCCGAGAGGCTTTGTCCATATTTAAGGGCAAACTGAAAGACTAAGCCTGTCAGCAGTAGCTACCATGGCAGAAGTTACCCGCGATTATCTAGCTGATATTCTTGAGGAAATAGCCCTCCTTCTGGAGCTCAAGAGCGAGAATCCATTTAAAATCAGGGCCTATCGCAATGGCGCCGAAATTGTCCGGTCTTATGATGGTGACATCCTTACCCGGGCTATTGATGGTGACCTTGCTGGTATCAAAGGAATTGGGGCCGCTCTCCAGCAGAAACTTCATGAGCTGGCGCGCACTGGCGAACTAGCCTTCCACAAGAACCTGAGGGGCGAATTCCCTGAGGGAATCTTTGAACTGCTTCAGCTTCAGGGGCTTGGACCAAAAAAGGTTCGGGCGCTATACGATAANCTCGAGGTTTCCTCACTTGGAGATTTACGACAAGCCTGCGAAGCAGGAGAGGTCGGCAGCTTGTCGGGGTTCGGAGAGAAAACCGAAAGAAAAATCCTGAGTTCGATCGAAGACTACGAGCGCTTTTCAGGACGTTACCTTCTCGCTGAGGTTGCNCCAGAAGCTGAACGCATTCTCGATATGCTCAGGCAGCATCCGGAAGCGAACCGGGTAGAAATCGCGGGCTCCTACCGCCGGGGGAAGGAAACCGTTCATGACTTGGATTTTCTGGTAGCAACCGCCAATCCCAAAGCACTCACTGCATATTTCACCCANATTCCCGGCATCCACGAGATCATTGCGCAAGGCCAGACCAAGGCTTCGATACGCCTCANGAATGGTCTTCAGTGCGACCTCCGGGCAATATCCACACGCGAGTGGCCATTCGCGTTGATATATTTTACCGGGAGTAAGGAGCATAATGTAGAATTGCGATCTCAAGCCCTCAAGCAGGGTCTAACCCTGAATGAATACCACCTTGAACCCGTTGAGAATTCAGGGCGAACGAACCCAACCTCAGGGCTCCATGAAGAAGAGGAGGTATACAGGGAGCTTGGACTGCAGTTCATCGATCCCTCATTGAGGGAGAATCGAGGAGAGTTTGAAGCTGCATCTCAGGGAATAATGCCGCGACTGGTCGAACAGGANAATCTTCGCGGCACTTTTCACAATCATACCACTGAGTCTGACGGACGTTCTACTCTATCTGAAATGGTGGATGCTGCCCGGGAGCTTGGACTCTCTTACCTTGGAATTTCGGACCACTCGAAATCTTCGTTCCAAGCGAACGGTCTTAACGAGGAGAGGCTCCTCCAGCAAATCGCGGAAATCAGGAGCCTTGACTCCACCCTGAAGGACATTGACCTCTACGCTGGAAATGAGGTCGATATACTTCGGGATGGCTCCCTCGATTTTGAAAACGACGTGCTGGAGCAACTTGACTACGTGGTGGCGTCGGTCCATGCCTCATTTAACCTCCCTGAAAAGGAAATGACGGCGCGCCTTATCAAGGCGATGGAAAACCCCTACGTATCAATGCTGGGCCATGTAAGCGGACGCCTTCTTCTTCGCCGGGACGCCTATGCCGTAAATCATGAAAAGATCATCGATTGCGCAGCAGCTACTGGCACCGTGATTGAGCTTAACTGCTCCGCAAAACGTATGGACATGGACTGGCGGTGGTGGAGACGGGCTCGTGACAAAGGTGTCAAATGCTCAATCAATCCGGATGCACACCACATTGAGGGATTCCAAAACCTTCACTTTGGTGTTCGTGCTGCGCGAAAGGGCTGGCTCAGCAAGGAGGACATTCTGAATTGCAAACCTCCACAGGAGATCGCCAAATGGATGCAAACCCCTAAGGCGCAACGGATTTAGGGAGAGCCAATTCTGCCTTTTCCACACCTCTCCACTAGCATATTATGCTGCGCCGCATGATCCCTTTGAGATCTACATGGACTTTCCTTAGCGTTGCGACCATCCTGCTTGGTCTCTGCCTGCCTGTGGTGGCCCAGGCTCCTGTGAACTCAAAGGTCAAGCCTTCAGACATCTATTTTCAGGCATGGCTTACAGTCCGTGAAGCAGAGAAGGCCGCGAAGGANGGGAAGTTTCTCGATGCCTTCAGCCGCTACGACAAGGCGAGGCAGCTCTTTGAATCCGTGGCTCTTTCTCATCCCGAGTTCAAGCCTGAGCTTGTCAAGAGCCGGACAGATTCAACGACATCGGCAATGAGCGCGATTCGCGACAAAGCGCTCGAGGAAAAAAACAGACAGGCCATGCGCACTGGCGATCTCGTTGAGGCAGGCACACCAGCGTCGGGTGCTGGTGACCTTCAGATACCCGAACTGGATCCGGCAAGAAAGGCAGAGGTAGCTGCTTTACAACAGCAGATATCCCAATATCGGAACGAACTTCAAAAAGCTCGTTCGGCACGCGATTCAAATGCGGTGCGACTCCGGGAGGCTCTCCGGCAACTGGAATTGAAACGGGACAGAGTAGCGCGTGCACCAGTTTCCGGACAGCTTGCTGACATAAATCGACGGATTACAAGAGTTGAGGACGAGCGTAACGCCATGTTCAAGGCGCTTCAGGACAGCAGGGCTCAACATGAAAAAGCGCTTTCCGAGCTGGCTTTAGCCCGAAATGAAACAGCTGAAGCACAGAAGCGGGCTGCAGATCTTGAGGAAGTCGTCAACATTCAGCAATCGGCATCAAAGGAGGTCGTGGAAGGACTGCGGCGCCAGATGAAGGACATGAAAGCCGCATTAGTGGAGAAAGACCGAAATTACGTCGCCTTGGAGGCGAGGACAGCTCAGCTCAATCAGCAACTAGGAGAGGCTCGGGATCAGATCCGGGAACTCCGTGGAGAACGTGATGCCCTGCTGGTTGAGCGCGACCAGATGGCCGCCCTTTTGAAGCTGAACGAGAGCGAACGCGTTCAGCTGCTCATCAAGCAGAATATGGAAATGGGCCGAGACCTCAATACAGCGAGGGAACGCCTGAAAGACCTTCACTCAGATAACAACGCGACTAAGGATGAGCTTATTGAAGCAAAGCGGGATCTCGCCCAAGCCAAAGGGCGCCTCATAGATTTCCAACGAGAAAACGCCTCCCAGAAAAGTCGCCTTGAAGCGATGGAGGAGCGCCTCAGAGCCGCCGGGATCGAACTGCAGGACGAACTTGCTGAGGGAAATGCGGGGCCCAGGGAGCGGCAAGAAATGGAAATGTTGCGTGATATTATCTCCCGGCAGCTCCGGATCCAGGAGCATAGGAAAAGTGCCAAGGATGCTGTGATGGCCGAGATTCGTAAAATTGGCCAACAGCAAGGGCCACTGGTTGACAACATCCAGGGGCTATTTGATCAGGAGCTNCAGCTCACAGCCGAAGAGAGCAGACTGATTGCTGAGTTCAAGGTCGACGACGAGTTCATCTTCGACGACAGACCCCAAGAGCAGGAAGTAGCAGACGCGTCGAGAAGCCTGCAGCAGAACATCACGATCAAGGATCAACTCGCACGGAGGGCATTTGCGAATGGCCGGTATCTGGCGGCCCGTGAAGTCTTTGAATCAATTCTCGATCAGCATCCCGGCCATGTGGAAACCATGCTCAATCTGGGCGTCGTACATGTTAAAAATGAAGATCTTCCTCTGGCGCTGTCCTCGTTCAACGACGCATTGGTGATCCGTGGTGACAACCTCCCCTTTGCCCACTTCATGCTCGGCGTCTGCCACTATCGCCTTTCCGACCTCGACAACTCCAAGCAGGCCCTCGAACGCGCTATTAACCTTGATAAGAACAACGCCAAGGCCCACGTGTTCCTCGGAAATGTTGCTGGACGCGAGGAAAGGGACGACGACGCTGAAGCACACTTCCGAACAGCGATCGAGATCGACCCTACTCTTTCCGATCCCTACTATAACTTAGCTGTGATTTACCTGCGGAAAGGTGAGAAGGAAGAAGCCCTCAAACTCTACCAGGAAGCTCTCCGGCGTGGAGCCGACCCAAATCTGGAATTTGAGGCCAGCCTGGCATCCAGCTAGGATCTACCGCAAAAAGACTTTGATAACACAATTATCTCTTACGCTCGCCCACCAAGATCTTCATCTCATCCGAATTTCCCCGTAGTTCTGGGGCATACACACCTGCCGCCCGGGCAGGAAGCGCACTGAAAGAGCCGGGGACCTCAGCTCTCAAACGATAGCTCAGGTTGTGCTTTCCCCGAGGGAGACTCTGGACAAACAATGAGACCTTTTCGTCTCGATACTCCACATAGGAGCTTAGCCCTCCTCCTCCCTGTCCACTACGGAGCTCCACTGCCTCGAGTCCAGCGACTTTCCAGTCCTCGAATACGAGATAGCTGTAGTCGTTTTTACTTTCAATCGACAGTTCAACCTCNATGAGGTCACCACTGCTGACTTNCTCTCCCTNCTCAAGCTTCCGTCTCTCGANTTTCTCCCTCCTCTGCTGCAAAGCCTGCCCTTTGGAACCGGCTACACTCTCGTTTGCATNGACAGGAACAAGCTTGTAGTAGCTTCGTTCGATCTTGACCTCGAGCCCTGCTTTTTTGAGAAAATCCTCCCTGCTGAACACNGTNAGGTAGACATTAGCGTAGAGGGGNCCCTTGCCGGATCTGCGGAGCTCGACCTTGTGTCTTCCTGTTGCCAGCACGTCCCCAGCTACNGTTACCATNCCATCGTAACTGAANAGATTCTCCTTCGAGATCTTCACGGTTTTGAGGGTCTTTCCATCAAGAAGAATCTCAACCTCCATCTCCGGCTCATCCTCACCACTGGCCCTCAAGTAGTCTGCGAGCGCTTCCACGCAATAGGACGTGTCTCTGGTAGATTTCCAGTAAGTTGCATGTTTGCGATTGTTGACCAGATATTTTGCCAATCCGCTGGCTTGCGCACTTCGCGGTTTTGCAACCGCGAGTAGCTTGAGATAACAGGCATGAGCTTCAAATTCGCTGCCATACCATCGCCACCAGTATCCTCCGTTACCAAGTTCGAGCCACGCCGTCTGATTTTCCGGATCCTGCTTCAGGAATTGCTCAATATTACGGATTGTCTCGTCACGCTCTTTAACAGCGCCCGTTCGATGCAACTCCAACCCGAGAAGGCATTTGGCATATACTGGAAGATGAACCCTGTCCCGTTTCAGAAACCCGAGCATTTCGGCCTGATCNGCCCCGGTAGCTCCGAGGACCCTCCGTATAAGAGCATCGAGAGCATCTGCCCGCTTCTTTGTCTTCTTCTTACGCTTTTTCCAAAACCTGATCATCTCGGTCTGACCTGACTCGTAGCGTTTGAGCCATTCTATTCCTCCTCTTAGAAGCTCTTCGGGAACAGATGCACCATTTTCCTTTGCTACCGTTAGACCGTGCACGACAATCGCGGTAGTATGAGGATATGACCGCGATCCATAGGCGCTGAACCATCCCCAACCACCATCACCGTTCCGCATTTCCCTCAATCGCTTCACACCCTTTCTAACCATCTGGTTGACCTTTTCTACCTCCCAGACTGGATTCTCCTCCCAGACCTTCCACTGCGAAGCTCGATCCCGGGCGTNACCAACCTCCTGCGGATTCAGATTCGTTCTCTTGTTCCTTACCTCGGCCAGATCAATCTGCATATCCCGAAGAAGCCGCTGGGTGATGACCGCTGGTACAAAGCGGCTCACCGTATTCTCAGTTGACCCATAGGGATACGACGCAAGATAAGGAAGAGCGTCAACCATCGAACCGGCGATCGTCGGGGAAAAGCGGACCTCGAGACGACTTTGATCTGGTCGGCGATCTTTCGGAACTTCGAAATCAATCGACACCGCATCCTTGTCGCGGGGCAAAGTCCGGCTCCAAGATTCCGTACGTAACATACCATGCACGTAAACAGGAAACTCCATTTCCATGGCATCTGAGTCATCCCCAGCATCGAGCACGCCATCTCCACCGTGTGCAACAGCCTTCATCCGGATNATCACGACGCCTTCCCNTCTAGCGACCACTCTCCAATCAACTCTCTGCTCTCCGCCTCCGGGAATCACCACGTTCGCACTCCTTGAGCCGATCGCGTCAAGCACCCCTCCCTCCAGCTCAAGAGAAACCTTAACCTCCTTCGTTTCCTCGTGATAATTATGAACTACTGCACTGAGAACTACTTCATCCTTCTCCACAAAAAAACGGGGTGCCTGTAGCCGCACGATGAGATCCTTGCTCGTGATTACCTCAGCAGATCCTTCTCCCACCCGCGTGCCTTTCCCAAGCGCCCAAACCTTGAGCTTCCACGTCGTGAGGTTGTCAGGATACTCAACTTTAATTTCAGCTTCTCCATTCCCATCTGTTGTTACTGCACCAACCCACTTCACCAGATCCGCAAATTCGGACCGAACCATTACTTGGGCCTCTTCCTCTCCTCCTTCCCAATCACTGTCAGTAGCCGATAGTAATACAGAGTCAGTCTCCATGGAATCCGCAGGAACTGCAAAAGCNGCGGGAGCAGCACGTCCTACCGCCTCCATGTTCAGGGCAGCCTTTTGTCTGCTCATCACATTAGCAACGTCCAAATATTCTGAAAGCTGAGCCCCAAAGAGCCCAAGAGTTTGCATGCGGGGCTCCCTCGTCTTTCCTATCTGGCTTCCATGGAAGCCCTGTGAATGCCTCACGTCCCTTCGGTTGAATGGGCGGGTCCAATTCCAGAAAAAGTTCCTCATATTGGGAACGTTTGAGCCACCCGATATCACTTCGAGGCTTTTATCGTAGATCGTGATAGCTGCTGCGCCTTCAAAGGGATCACCATTCTGATCTTTCACCCGGATCTTCACGGTTGCTTTCTCGCCCGGCTTAACTCGGTCTTTTCCGGGAAGAACCTCTACCTTGAGGAGTCTTTTTTCCGGAGGGATGACAATTTGGCGAACCTCAGAAACTACCTCCCCGTTCACTAGCGTCACGGCCTGAACATGGATATTCGGCATGTCTTTTTGGAATAACCTCACTGTCACCTCTTTCGACTTTCCACGAANTTGAATCAACCTCATCTCTTCCGCCGATTCTCCGGTCGTTCGAGAAAATAGAAGAACGGTGGAGTTTTTCTGCTTTGTATTCACGAGGATACGAGCCTTCTCACCCGGTCGATATTCGCTTTTGTCGAGAACCAGCTCAAGCGGGTTAAACCTGCTCTTGGATCCATCATCATCGACATTACGGACCACAAAAACGGCTGCTCCCTCTTCCTCGTTCCCTTTTACGTCGGTCAGCCTGACAGAAAAACGATACTGACCAGCNCCAGGCGCCTTGAATCGAACCTCCCCTTCTCCCTGATCTTCNGCCTGCAGTGTAATAGACTTAATGCGCTCCTCTTCTACATTGCCATCATCTTTCAGGAAGACTCGGTAGAGGTCTGCTACACCGCTGACCTTGACCGACCGACCATCAAGCGTTCGAGCCGAATACGTAGCCTTAACGGTCTGTCCCGGACGGGCATATCCTCTATCAAGCCATACTTTTGAGCTAAACGGTTTTCGCGCTACCAGAACGCTACCAGATCCCTCAATNGTNCGGCGGGAAGAGTCTACAACCTCGGCCGAGATGGCATAGCGATGATCCATATCACCGTGCACGAGTTTTGCCGTAGAGGTNTCNATCATGACCCCCACTGTGCCATCTGGGTCGATATCAAACTCTCTGTCGAGGACGAGTTCCGGCGGAGTCCATCGCTGACCTCCCCACCAGGGGGGCCGTGGGGCAGCACAACCCCATTTCCGCCATCCTGGATAGTCCGTATAATCCTGCCCGAACCACCAGTATCCTTCCCCATAAAGCCAATCCCATNGCCCCCTTGGAAACCAAGTGTCAGTGTGACTGAACCTTTGAACCTTAATCTTGACCCTCCCATCCGTTACAGGTGCCCCNTGNTAGTAGGTGGCCCGCACTTTTACCTCAATCANCTCACCCAGNCTTATCGGTTCATCTGGCGCTTCCACNANCACCTCAAACTCAGGCTTCTTGTATTCCTCGACGCGAAACTGAATGCTGCCCTGGGGAACCTCCCCTTTTAGATNAACCTGNTATCTTCCCAGACGCGCATCTNCAGGCAGTGTCCACTCACCCTCGACTCCTCCAAACTCGTCCGTCCTCAGATTCTTCAAATCATGAACCTTTCCTGAGGCTTGATGATGAATCTCAATGGAACACTTCCGGTTGGCGAACAGCGAGACATCTTCGAGATCATAACGAGCAGTTCTACTCCAGAATTTTAAATGCACCTTCTGCTCAGGCCGGTAAACCGGGCGGTCAGTAATCCCATAGGATCTTGAGTTGTTGAACTGTTCCCAGCGGAAATTGTTCCAGCGATGGCTCTGAAAACCCATCAGGGCTCGGCCGCCCGCGAGACTGCGCCCTACCACCATCCACTGAAANTCAGCATCGAGCTCCCCTTTCCCAAGAATCACAGTGCCATCTTCTCCTACCTTTTTGCTGATTCTCTTGGTNTTAANNTCAAATTTCCTGAGGACGGCCTTCACCCCTTCCCGGCGCTCAACCCGGAATCCAAAAAGCTCAACCGTACCCCTCAGAGGAGCTCCGGCCTTGCTTTCTGCAAGATAGAATAATTTGCCTTTTTCGAGTTGCTGGGAGATCAACGCCGTGTCCGCGATCCATACNACAATCCAGGAAGCGTGCCCCTTNCCNGGGGTAGCCTTAAGGAGATAAGCTCCTGCCTTACTGACGGGGAGCATCAACTCGGCACGAGTGTCCCAATGGTTGGCCCGCGGCTGAAGATCCACCGCCCATTCATCAACTCTCTTGCCCAGATATTTTTTCTGGTTTTCATTCACCAGCCGGCTCCCGATCCGCGCCACGTCAAGCTTCGAGCCGTCGATTTCTCGCGGATTACCCTCGAGGTGCTTGAATATATCATCGACTACCAAATCGATATCCAGTGCATGCAATGAAAGCTTCACCTCCTTCGCGTTCCGGTAAACGAAGGAGAGTTGCGGTTTTTTTCCGGCTTGCGTCATGGGTGCATGTTCAAAACGACCCCATTCCCCTTCGATTTGATCAAGAAGCTTCTGCCGATGATTACTCTTTCCCCGGCCGTGGGTCGCAATCAACCTCTTCAATTCTTGTGCCCCAACGCCATATTGGCGACGATTAAGGAAAACCCTTACGAGCTGATCTCCCAGAGATGCATTTGAATTTTTCCCCGTTGAGAGACGCCTGAGGAGTGGGATGAACTGGTAATCCGGAACCAGCTCAAAACGCCGCACTCCGGAGGCAAGTTTCGCTATTGTCTCACTTTCTTTCAGGGTATGAACCTGCAGGATCCCCTCTTCCTCCTCCGGATCCTGCTGCATCCACCTCCCAAAGCTGGCCAAAGTGCCTACCCCGTAATGCTGCACGAGAAAGCGAGCCCATTGCTCCATTGCCTGCGGCTCTTTCTCCGGGTCAAACTTGATTGATTCGTTAATGGCCCAGCGCCATCTCTCTCCATCATTTTCTGCGCTCTCCCATGACTCAGGAACTTCGAGTACGAGAGGATTCCCATCCGCATCAACCGGAGCACCTGCCCCACTGGAGAGTCGCTCTTCATCGCCATAGTCCGGAAGCTCGGCAAGCGGTGTGAGAACCCCTAGCGCCCACACACGCTGAGNTCCCGTCCGGCCCATTGCCAGATACCCTGCNAGCTCGGAATACAAATTACTGATCGCAGCCCGATCCTTCTTGTCAACGTGGTCAAGAGCCTGCAGCACGAGCTGAATAGATCGAACCCTGTCGCGTCCCATGCATCCCACGTAAGATCCTCCGCCTCGGTTATAGCCTCGTCGAAATTCACCATCCAAAAGAAATCCTGAATGCTGNAACTGTTGATAACTTTTTGCCGCCTCACGTAGCAGNGCCCAGTTTTCAGTGTGCCGGCTGACCGCACTTTCAATAAGCTCATCAGCATCGGCTATTTGCCTCAACTCACGGAGATAACGAAGCGAGGTCATCAGATCTTTTCCGCTATCCCCGTCATCCACAGTTTCGAGAATGACCCGACTGACCTCGAGCGCTTCCTTCCAGTTGCCATCTTTCGCAAGGGTCTCAGCTTTCCCCCGTAATTCAGCAGGTGACTGCGTGGGCTGGGATTGCAGCGCTGACCCGGTTAACACTAGGGCGAAAAGACTCAGGTAGAGTTTCATGATGAAAATAGGGCTACGTTTGAACCAAGCTCATATCGGAAGACCACTTCCTCTCTGATCAGACACACGGAACATCGAATCATTGGAAAAAATCAATTCAGGGAATGACACCAGCCTCCTTTACTCCTCTTCGGAGTTAGTGCCAAAGTCAAATAACCGGGAAGCTTTACGCGACAAACGGAAGCGCCCTCCTTTACCGTCCCTGAGNGGCTGAAAGACTTCATCTGCCCCACACTCTTTTATTTCGAAGACTGTTGCGAGCAATTCACCCAAGCGACCTTTGGGAAAACCCTTTTTGGCGAACCAAGCGAGATACTCAGCGGGAAGATCAAACACCGGCACCCCTCGAGGTGGATATTTGGAGGGACCATACNTTCCGAACGGCATATTGGTTNGCCCTATCTCTTCGAGCAACCCACTGAAATCCTCCCTGTCAATCTCGGTAAAATCCACCTGCCAAGAACAGCATGTCGGGCCGCTCGGTCAAGACTGTAGCTTACAGATCAAACTGCAACTGCGACCCAATGCCAGTATCCGCAAACCGAACGCCAACCCCGACAAGCCTTACACCCTTTCCGCCTCGCCTTCCCCAGGCCTCCTCAAGCAATTCCCTACAGGTAGCACTCGCGATAACATGCCTTTCCTCAAGGTCTCGAGCGGCAACCTCCGGAGCTCGCTCCGCCGTTGTTTGNGTGAAATCAGAAAACTTCAACTTCACTACCAGAGATTTGATAACGCGCTCCTGGTATTTGGTAACCACTGTCTCCTCCACACTGGATCTCAACCCCTCCATNATATCGACGAGATTCACAAAGTCCTCCACGTCCTCTTTTAGAGTCGTCTCACTACTAACGGACTTGCGCACTCGATCAGTCCTGACGGGACGGTTATCGATACCTCGGCAGAGCGCATGCAATTCCAAACCCCAGCTTCCGAAGAGATCTGCTAGCTCAAACTTACTGATGCGCTGTAGGTCGCCACACGTAAATACTTCCACTGACGCAAGGCGCTCCTCGGTCTTGCGTCCTATCCCATGAAGCCTTCTCACAGGGAGATGCTCGAGAAACTCCTCTACTTCTCCCGGCCTGATCTCAAATTGCCCATTAGGCTTTTCCCAGTCGCTCGCAATCTTTGCCAGCAGCTTGTTGGGCGCGATTCCTGCCGAAGCCGTCAATCCCGTTTCCGTTTCTATGCGCCGTCGGACATCCGCCGCAATAGTGGCTCCCGACTCCGTATTGGATGTCACATCAAGATAAGCCTCATCCAGCGATAACGGCTCCACCAGTTGAGNGTAGCAGTTGAAAATATCCCTAATTTTTGCTGATTCCTTCCTGTAGACGTCGAACCGAGTCGGCATGACGATCAGATCCGGGCAAAGTTGCAGCGCCTTGAAAGTGGGCATTGCAGAACGACATCCATACTTCCGAGCTTCATAATTAGCCGTGGTCAGCACTCCTCGTTCTCTCCCTCCAACTGCGACAGCCCTCCCATTCAACCAAGGATGGTCCCGCACCTCGATGGCGGCATAAAAGCAGTCCATGTCAATATGCAGAATCGAACGCATTAGCAGGCATCTTACCCTAAAAAAACAGTAGCACAAACTCCTGCCCCACAAACTCCGGCGAACAATCCCGGACCATTACCACTTGGAATCATTCGGGCAGACCGGAGTTCCCATCCGATCCTCGATCATTTCTATCAGCTCCCGGACCACCGAAGTCCCGATCAGCCCGACAGTTGATTCATGATCTGCTCGGTCAGCGACTGCACCAGCTCCTCCGCGTTAGGGTCGAATTCGCCTCGAGAATTTCCTGCCTGACTTNCGGGCAATTCGCAGACCGCTCCCGGCCTGAACTCTGAATTATCGCAAAGCTCACACTCCTTCCAATTAGCCCGTTTATCNTCCATCCCGAGGCTTGCCCGAAGCTCAATCAACTCCTTTGCCTGACTACCACTGATCGTCAGGAGATCTTTCCCCTTCAGCTGAGCCGCAAGCAGGACTGTCTGACANTAAGCATCAGTATTTTCCATTTTCCAATAAGCGTCCTCTATATCCTTACCCCACGTAATCACTCCATGATTAATCATGAGGACCGCCATGTGCTCAATTGCCGCTTCTCCTACGGCCTTTGCATTCGCCGGGGTTCCCGGAGTCTGGTAATCAGCCATGCCGATCTCTCCAAGGAAAACCTCGGCCTCGGGAATCATGCAGGTAGGCGGCTGTACGCCCGCGACCGCAAAGGCAGTACCGTGTGGCGGATGAGCATGACAACAGGCCTTCGCCTTTGGCTGCCTCTTCATGATCGCCATGTGAGTCAGACACTCACTGGTGCGCCGCCTCGTCCCAGCCAGCTGATTTCCATCAAGGTCGATCAAAGCCATATCCTCTGGTGTCATAAAGCCTTTGGAGATCAGAGTGGGAGTACAAAGAACTAAGTTATCTCCGACTCTGATTGTGAGGTTTCCGCCATTCCCATCGGTATAGTTCTTTCTCCACATCCGATCTCCAATATCGACCATCCTCTCCTTGAGATCCGTGAGTTCCTTCGAACGAAAGAACCTTGCGATTTCCTCTGGAGATTTTGGATCACTACCCGGATCCCATCGGAACTCATAGTCGGGGACACTTGGNACAACCGCCTCCGAGGCACGTGGCTCAACTCGTCTGCGACGGGACTGAGCCTCTTTTATCACATCCTTAGCCGTAGGAGTCAGGAGAGCTCCCTCGGGAATCGCGTCCAAACCCTTTCCTTCTCTGAGAAGCCCCTCTACGTCGCGGCCAGTAAATACTTTTTTCATACTTCCTTCTTTAATCGTCGTCATCCTCCGGGGGATACGGGTGATGTTCTATTCGGTCAAAAATCGCCACCGTGATAGCGTCGATAGGAGTCGGTGCCTCAAAAGGAGCGGTNGCTTCTGCTCCCTCCACGAAACCTACGATGTCAGTCTCTCCAGCACCAAGATCGTCGTAAACCACCAGAGAGGGCTGAGAGGTCACACGAGGCTCGATATCGCATGCTGTGTTTAACTGATCTGCCTCAAGCGGGTTAACCAGAAGCCAACGCGTGGCCCGTAGAGCCGGATCCTGCACTCCCATGGTCACCTTCCCAACAACTTGGCCAATCCGCATGGTTACTCGTCAATAAGACCCTGAATATAGTTTCGAACCGGTGAGCTCTCGTCGTTCACGATTCCCCGCGCACCAATTCCGTCTGTACTTACAAATACACGCTGGTGAAGGGCTGCGCCGAACAGATCGATTGCCACAAACGGGGGCGCTCCATTTGACTCCCCATCCGAGGTTTCCTGTCTGCAAAGAAGCATACTAAACCCTCTCAGACTGGGGTGACTGTGAGTCGCAACCGCANTCCCAACTACTCGGCACATCAACATCTTANTCTATACGATCCTCAGNTTTTCNACCATTACACATCGCCTNACTCGCGTAAACGTCTTGGGTGTCGTGATTCCCTCGCCTGTCGTAGTAGCAACCGAATAACTTAGATACCCTTCACCCCCCAGTCCCAGACCTGCAANACATGGCCCGTTCTTTACGAAAATCGTCGTGTCCATCTGACGCCCCATGTGAGTCATATTCCCGACATTCGTAGAGTGGATAATCGCCGAATGTCGGTAGCCATGCTCTGCGACCTTCGCCTTTTCCACTGCGGTCTCAAAATCTGCTACTGGAACNATTGGAACCATCGGCATCATCTGCTCTTCCTGAACGTAGGGGTGGCTCTCGTCTGCCTCTGCAAACAGCAACTCGCAACNATCATCGATGCTCGTTCCAGCAGCAGCGGCAAGTCGACCTGGACTGGCCCCAACAAAGTCTCGATTGACCACCGCGTGTGAACATCCGCCCCCGTCTTCCTTCTTGGTAAAGGCTACACTCGTCAACTTTTCCAACTGCGATCCAGTCAGCTTTCCAGCACCCGCCTTTTCGAGCGAGACCATGAATTCCTGAAACACCGAATTAACAACAAACACAGCCTTCTCCCCGATACAGAGAAGATTGTTATCAAAAGAAGCTCCCTCTATCACGCTTCTCGCTGCCGCTGCGAGATCTGCGGTTTCATCGACAACGACGACTGGATTACCAGGACCCGCGCAAATGGCTCGCTTACCTGAAGTCATGGCTGCCTTAACAACAGCGGGCCCACCGGTGATTACCATTATCGCAATCAGTTCGTGTTTCGATATCTGCTCGAAGGATTCCAGAGTCGGACTCTCAATCACACATATCAGATTTTCGATCCCCAGCTCCCCAGCGATCGCACGGTTGTATTCCCGCGCAGCCATTGCTGCACTTTTGGCACCACCTGGATGGGGATTAAAGACCACCGCATTCCCTGCTGCGACCATGTTGATCACATTACCAGTCAAGGTAGGAACCGAGTGCGTAACAGGAAGAATGGCTCCCACCACTCCAAAGGGAGCGTATTCTTCAAGGGTAATACCATCGTCTCCGCTTAGCGCATAAGGACGGAGCCACTCGACCCCTGGCACCTTGTCCATGATTGCCAGCTTTGCAATCTTGTGATCCAAGCGGCCAATCCCTGTCTCATTTAATTCAAACCGCCCCCAGNTCTCCGTGTTTGCAGCACAGACGCCCTTAACGATCTCAATTACTTTGGAGCGTCCCTCCACCCCAAGATTCTTCAACTGAAGATATGAGTCCTGTGCCGCGTGAGCCGCAGTATTAACGCAATCGAAGACACCAAAGTGTCCGCCGCCTGGCTTTGGTNNGGAGTGACAGCTGCACTCGCTCCCTGAAGAGGATGCAACTCGTGATCCAGAGGCAGTTTCAGCAGCAGGAGCTCCATCCNCCCTGACCGGTCGCCCCAGATCAGCCATCACTTTCTCCACGACTCCGCGAAGTATTTCCTGATCAATCTTGATACTCATAGAGTTCCTTTCATGGCTTCGGAGANGATCTACGATCCGTCATAGACCTTGACTCCAAGAACATCGACGCTGTCAACGACTGCCACCACCGCGGCATCGACAGGAATCTGTTTCAGGCCTCCTGCCTGCCTTGCCGAACTACCCTGGCAGAACATGATCAGCGAGCCCTCTCCTGCGCCGACTGTATCGACGGCCACAATGGTATTGGAACCATCCCGGAACTGTGTTGGATCAGCTTCGTCGATAAGTTTTGGACGCAGTATGAGAAGCTTCCGCCCCACCATACTCTCGTCTTTCTTGGTGGCCACAACNTGACCAATGACCTCTGCGAGAAACATTACTCTCGGGGATCCTTGCCTATTTCACCTTCGACGATGGTTTCTCGCTCACGATAACCGGGTCGATCGCCTCATCTGGACGAGCTATCACGTGGGCAGTGACAACCTCACCGAGACTGGCCGCGGTATCAGCACCTGCATCAATNGCNGCTTTTACNGCTGCNACATCACCNGTNACCACTGCGTTACAAAGGCCACTGCCNATGCTCCTCATTGGTCCTGTCAACTCGACGCTTGCTGCCTTGAGAGCTGCATCTACGCCACTGACGAGACAACACAAACCGCGTGTCTCGAGAAGTCCTACTGCTTGTTTTCCCATTGTTNTANTNTTGTTTAATTTAAATTNGTGACTTTCTGATAGACCTCNCTTGCAAGNACCAGCTCCTCATTTGCTGGTATGACCAGGACCTGCACCGGNGACTCCTCCCCGCTNACCNTGGCTTCACCNCCTCCTGCNGCTGCATTTCTATCGTGATCCAGCACGATTCCCAAACCCTCCAAGCCCTCACAGACGGCGGCCCTTAGCCATGGATTATTCTCGCCGATACCGGCCGTGAAAACGAATGCTTCAAGTCCTCCCAGGTCGAAAAGCATCGAGGACGCCCATCGACGGACCTCATGCACGAAGACTTCAACTGCGATTTGGGCATCGGGATTCCCGCCNAGCGCAGCTGCGCGAACATCCCGCATGTCATTCCCTACGCCAGAAACCCCCAGCAACCCACTTTCTGAGGAGAGCTGTCGAGACGCCTCCTCAATGGTGAGACCAAGCGCCTTCGCTGCATAGGGCAAAGCACCGGCATCGAGATCTCCCACCCTGTTGTTTTGTGGAACCCCGCTCTGGGGCGAGAACCCCATGCTCGTACCGATCGCAACCCCATTCCGGATACCCGTTACCGAGCTACTTCCGCCGAGATGACAGGATATTACGCGAAACGGGTGCTCCAGTTTTTTGGGCCCCTCCTGATACAGTCCGCGAACGAGCTCAGCGACGTCGGAACGTCCCAACATTTCAGCAGACCTCTCAGCGATAAATTTGTGACTCGCNCCATGGAATCCATGGCGTCTGACACCGATATCATACCAGGATTCCGGGATGGCATATCGTCGNCCTGCCTCCGGAACCCACTGGTAGAACGCAGTCTCGAAAAGAGCGACTCTTCGGGCCTCNGGAAGAATTTCACGGAACTGCCTGATNCCATCCGCATAAGCAGGATTGTGTGCGGGCGCAACATCAGCAAAACCTTCCAAAGCTTCAATAACCTCGTCACCAGCCTCCACACACCCACTTAAATTCCTGCCGAGTACGGTTTTAAATCCTACCGCTTCGATCTCTTCCGGTGAAGTGACCCCATCATTCGCAAGAGAAAGAAGAGCATCACGAATCGCTTCTCCATGATCAGATACCCGCTCGTATCCGCCCTCGGCCAACTGACGCTCCTCATCCTCGCCCATTTCAAACAGGCGGAATTTGAAAGACGTTGAGCCGAGGTTGGCTACGAGAATCTTCACGATGATTTCGGCAAAAACCCGAGATTACATTTCAACCAGTTTCGAGAGATCCTCGTGAGGCCGAGGGATCACCTGAGTAGAGGCAACTTCACCCACCTGTGAGGCAGCCTCCGCCCCAGCGTCTACCGCTGCCTTAACTGCTGCGACGTCACCGGCGTAAAATCCGGTCACAAGGCCAGCGCCGATCTTTGTCCATCCGAGCATCGAGACGTCTGCTGCCTTCAGCGCAGCATCAGAAGCCTCAATTATTGAGACCAAGCCCCGCGTTTCTATAATTCCNACTGCTTGTTTAGCCATGATTTCAGGGAGTTTTTGTTATGAGAGATCAAAACGTTTGAGAAGGTCTTCGTGCGGCCTCGGAATCACGTGAGAGCTGATCAACTCCCCAACTTTGTCAGCAGCTTCGGCTCCAGCATCAACTGCCGCCTTTACGCTTCCGACATCCCCCTGCACGATCGTGGTCAAGAATCCCGCACCGATGGAGATCTGCTTGATGAAGCCAACATCAGCAGCCTTCACCATTGCGTCAGCAGCCTCCACGTTGCCTGCGTATCCTTTTGTTTCAACTAGTCCGAGCGCTTGTCTCATATTCTTATCCTTTGGTTGTTTGTTTCATCGTTTCGTGAGCTATTTGATCAACTCACAGTAAGTGTCTGTCTGTAGACCGCAGGCATTGCCTTCGTCGGTGTCAATATGCACCTCCAGGTTGAAGCTAGGATCAACCCGGACTACCANATTCTCGAATGTCACCGGNCAGAGGCCATGCACTCTCATCCTCATGGTATCCTTGTGGCTCACGCCATAGTAAGACGCGTCCTCGGGACTCATGTGCACGTGTGGCGCTGCGCGGATCACCCCCTCGGGCATTTCGAAAAAGCCCTTCGGGCCCATAAGCATGCACCCGGGACTCCCTTCGATATCTCCCGAGAGGCGAAGCGGAATATCAAAGCCGAGGGCTATCGCGTCGGTATATGCTAACTCCACCTGATTAAATTCCCGACAAGGACCAAGTATCCGGAGATTTGAGATTACCCGGCTCCGGGGACCAACAAGAGTGACCGTCTCCTTNGCTGCGAACGCACCGTTCTGGTAAAGGTCTTTCATCGGAGTCAACTCGTATCCAGGNCCGAAAAGCTCCTCCACCGCCCTCGGCGATAAATGGCAGTGTCTTGCGCTGACATTCACCACCAAGCCGTTGGGAGCAGATGCTGAATCTGGCAGCGGCACGCCGAGCTTCGCGTANACTTGCTCACGAACCATGTGTTCAACAACGGCCCNCGGAATGTTGGAATCTACTGGCATTTTCCCGAAACCNTNNCNTTTATGNTTGGGATTTCTTGACTAGTCAACCNNATTCCCAGATATTCCCAANTAAATCAAAGNAAANCCCAANTGGTCGTCAGGCCTTGATCAAATGTTACCTGTTGAACGTCAGTCNTTTATNNCATCCAAACTTCTAGAAAGCGAATCTGTAAGAACGACTGATCTTGCCGCTCTGCTCGAAGTTACCGATGAAACCGTCCGGAAGGACCTCGAAAACTTGGAAAAGCGCGGTGAACTGCTCCGTATTCACGGCGGAGCTGTCCGCCCAAACCAAAGCCGGGTCGAACTTGCCCTCAGTGAGCGCAAGCAAGTGAACCGCGAAGCTAAAACCTCAATCGCACGCATTGCCGCAGAGCGCATAGAACCGAATGATACCATCTTTATCGATGCCTCCTCCACGGCCCTGACACTCGTTGAACATCTCCCCAGCTTCCACCTGACTGTCCTCACCAACGCCCATAACGTTATCACGGCCCTCGCAGACAGAGATGGCATTGACATTGTGTGCACCGGGGGAATTTACGAACCGCGTTCTCGCTCGTATATCGGACTTCCCGCCGAGTCCACTTTGCGTAAGCACAATATCCACAAGATGTTTTTCTCATGTAACGGGATTCACCTCGAGCGAGGAGTGTCCGAGACAAACCCCCGGCAAGCTTCATTCAAAGAGCGTGTAATTGAATGCTCCGAAAAGGTCTACTGTCTGGCTGACTCCACCAAGATAGGCCTCAAGTCGTCCTTTTTCTTTGCGGAGGTTTCTGATCTTACCACGGTCGTTACCAATGAAGACAGCGATCCGGGGTTCACCGCAGCTCTCACAAATCAGGATATCGAGGTTTTGGGAGCCTGAAAGGAATTCTCGAGCCACCGCTCTATCACCTGGTAGGCCTCTGAATCGAAAACTTGTTTCTTGTCTAGCAGGTTATCTGGTATTTCTTCTCCCCAGTGCTTATACGCAGCCCCCGGGCTATGCGTCCTAGGTGAAGCTATGAACGATAAGGTGTATCTCGCAATCGACTTGGGCGCAGGAAGCGGGCGCCTGCTGGCGGGACATACTGACATCAGCAACCTGAGGCTTGAGGAAATACATCGCTTCGATAATCCCGGAACAAACTTACCCGGTGGCTTGGTCTGGAACGTCGTCGGTCTCTATCGTGAGATTATCCATGGACTCAAATTGGCTGTCTCCAGATACGGGGACAAAATTCAATCGCTCGGGATCGATACTTGGGGCGTGGATTTCGCCCTTCTCGATGCCCAAGGTCGCCTTCTTGGACTGCCACATCAATATCGGGATTCCCGTACTGACGGGATGGAAGAGGAATGTGAGCGTCGATACGGGAATGCCAAAATGTACAAAGAGACGGGAATCATGCCCTTCTTTCTTAATTCCTCTCATCAGCTTCTCAGCGAAGTACTCAGGGATGGTGCCGCCCTCTTAAATGCTTCCCATTTTGTGATGATTCCAGACCTGCTGGCCTACTGGCTCACTGGTCGCATCTCGGTGGAGCGTACGAACGCTTCCACCACACAGCTGTTTTCGCCGGTCACCAAGGATTGGGCGTGGGACGTGATTGACGGACTGGGGATTCCCCGAGAGATATTCGGTGAAGTCGTCGAGCCCGGAACACCACTGGGTGAACTTCGGGAGGTCGTCGCGGCTGGCCTTGGCGGAAATTTTCCTGTGATCGCGACCACTACTCATGACACTGGTGCTGCGGTTACCGGCATCCCCGGAGATGGTGACTACGCTTTTATCTCATCGGGCACGTGGTCAATCATTGGAACCGAACTCAGCGATCCTATTCTCACCGAGGAAGCTTTCCGAGTCGGGTGGGCCAACGAGCAAGGCGTGGAAAACACCACGCGCTTTCTTCGCAATATTTCAGGGGCATGGCTCTTTCAGGAGTGTGTCCGTCAATGGCGCTCCGAAGGTGACGAGTCATCCTATGCGGAGCTGGATGAACTCGCAGAAAATGCTCCAGCGTTCGGATCCCTGGTTGACCCAGATCACGATGCTCTTAAAGCACCGGGCAACATGCCGGAGAGAATTCAAGCACTCTGTCGGGATACTGGCCAGGAGGCCCCCGAAGGGAAGGGCGAGATACTCAGACTGGTGGCCGAAAGTGTTGCCTTTAAACATCGTGTGCGATTCGACCAGCTCCGAGAGATCACTGGAAAAACCTTGAATCGGATTCACATGGGTGGCGGCGGCATAAAAAACGAACTCCTTGTTCAATCCATCGCCACATGCTGTGGGGTTCCAGTTCATGCTGGACCCATCGAAGCTACTACCTGCGGAAACCTTATCACCCAGATGGTTGCCACAGGTGACCTCCCCGACATCGCCGCGGGAAGAGAGCTTATCAGGCGATCCATTCCTTTGAAGACTTTCGCTCCATCCGACCCATCTCCCTGGGAGGATAACCTCTCTCGATTCGAGAGCCTCCTTTAACAGCCAAGCTGCGTCCTATGCCCATTAATTCAAGACACCCCTCCATCGAACATCTTCGGGACAAGGCCCGGCGCCGCATGCCTGGGTTCGCGTTCGACTATCTTGAGGGTGGCTGTAATTCCAATATCAATCTGCAACGCAACACCAGTGAGATTCGTGATATTCGTCTGCAACCCTACTACATCCGAGACTACGCAGGATCTGATCTTCGAACCGAGCTCT
>PARF01000021.1 GCA_002709915.1 Roseibacillus sp.
GGTGCTTCTGCTGGTGCTTCTGCTGGTGCTTCTGCTGGTGCTTCTGCTGGTGCTTCTGCTGGTGCTTCTGCTGGTGCTTCTGCTGGAACGTTAGTGGAGTCAGGAGCCCCCTCTGGCAGTAGTGGTGCGTCTATGGGAGGTGCGCTGGGAGTGGGAGAGATCGGGGGCGGGGGAGTGTCCTCCGCTGGATCTGGTTTCGTGGGGTCCTCCGCGTAAGCGGATTTGAACTTACCCTCCAAAATGACTGCCACCGGATAGCGTTGCTGTTTGATTGCCGCCGATTGAAAATTAGAAGCGACCTGCTCTGGGCCATTGGCTTGGCTGAGAAGAAGGTGTGCGGCTTTGCCGGGAACAGCCTTTGCGCGAGCAGAAGTTGAGATCAAAGTGCGCATTTTCAGTCCTGTGCTCGGCCTTCCAATGATGGGAGAGGGGTCTACCATCTGGATAGAGGAAAGGTCTCGCGTGACGGGGTGATCACCAGTGAGTGATTCGTTTTCGAATTTCGCCATCAGCCCATTGCCCCGGAAAAGAGGCTCAGTGATCATCTGCTGGTCCCGTCGAGTCGGAATTTGACCGAGGAGCCGGTTGAGGCGAAACTCTCTCTGCAACATCTGGTTGAGAGGGCGCTCAAACATGACCGGGCGGGAGTATTTTGGATCATAGACCATTGGCTGCTCGGAACCTCCCAAGTCAACCCCCCATGAGGCAGTCAAATCGTCCAGACCGGAGCGGTAGTGTTCCCATCCGCTGGTCTCAAAAAGGTTGTAGAGGTCCTTGTACCACTGAGGATGGCGGTCCTGCGGAGCGAACGGCAGCTCTGCGGAATAAATATCGAAAAAGCGCGAGACGAAATGCTGGTTGTCGAGGAAGGCCACGGCCTTTCCCCCGTTTACCAGATATTGGTCGATAGCATACTGGGTCTCCTTGGAAATCAGGTCTAATGTTGTATTGCCCATCGGCGGCATGCCGGGTTGCGGTGACTGCGGGCGGTTGATTTTCACTGGATGAACGATTAGCAGCAGGTCTATGTCTGAGAGCGGATGTTCGGTATCTCCCGGTTTCATAGGCCCCACATCGAAGGGAATCGATACCATTTCAAANTCGCGTGCGAGGCTTCGGTAAATAACAGAAGGCGGACGTCCCGGTCCTCCCATTCCTCCGGGGGCTCCACCGAGGGCCATTTCGGTTCCCTCNANAAGTCCAATTTTGCGTTTGGACTTCCGCGTCACNGCGCTGATCGACCTTGAAAGCTGATANTCCAGNTTTCGCTCAAGATCNGGNTTCAAAAAGGCGATGGTTTCGATNTTNTCCAANCTGCTGACCGACAGNCCAAANTANTANGGTTGGCTGGCGAGGTTNTTNTANTCGTAGTCGTCNAGNTTGGAGCTTTGNGGCATATCCATNCTGGGATCNCGNAACTGNACTCCATCAAGGTCNGCNGCGTCCTGTTCCTCNGAATTCGGNACCGGGGTGAAGGTCTGGACCGTGATNGCNTCGCCTGAGGCCTTNCTGTATTCNTCCAGAAGATCCTTNACNCTCTTGGAGTAATCGACATANNCCTTGGGAAGCTGNACGTCTTCAGGGTNGCTCATNTAGAACCTGATCGTTACNGGNCGGCCNGANTTCTTGGCNTTTTCAATGATTGAGCGAGTNCCTTCCGTGAGGGTGTAGACGTTTCCNTCCGTAGTGTCCCAGCGNATNGTTGCTAATCGCTTGACGATNACATTCAAGGAGGCAACNAGGATGCAGAGGAGGGCTACTCCGGNGAGAGTCTTCGAGCTAGTTAATGCTTTCATGACGGAGNTAGAGANTNTTNGGTNGNTTTCAGGCTCTNTTGTTCTGGAGAACCGTGTTTGTGATGAACAGGCAGAGGGCAATTACGCTNACNAAGTAGAANAGATAGCGAAGTTCTATNAGTCCCTTCGAGAAGTCCACNAAAGCGGGCATNACACTNATNGAGGCNAGAAGCTCNCCAGTGAANGANAGAAGTCGGACTCCGCTGTCAGCAAAGAAATCCTGGACGGGATCAAAACCGACGATGCAGAGCAGGAGGCAGATGGGNATCGAGACAGCCACGCAAATCACCTGACTGCGGGTGACTGCTGAGACAGCAATGGCGACCGCGATGAAGGTGCCTCCCACGAAAAGGCTCCCGAGATAGCCTGCGATGATTGGTCCATGATCCGGATCTCCCANAACGGATACCGTGATCCAAACGGAGGTTGTGAAGAAAAGTGACGCAAAAAGAACAATGAAGCTGCCAAGGAACTTGCCGCATACCAGCTCGATAGTTCGGACGGGCATGGTCGAAATCAGTTCGATAGTGCCCTGCCTGTGCTCGTCGGCAAGAGTTCGCATGGCTAGCAGTGGCGCGTAAAAGGCCAGAATCCATGGATGATAGTAGAAAAAGAAGTCCTTGAGCGCCGCCTGCTCGCTTTCAATGAGCTCTCTCCCCGGCCACAGAAAGGTGAGGGCGTTGACCGCTACGAGGAAAATGAACATGAGCACGTAGGCGAGGGGCGATGTGAAGAATGAATTCACCTCCCTGCAGAAAATGGCTCGGATGTTGGAGACGATAAGAGGTCCCCCGACCAGAGCAGCGGTAAGGAGAAGAATTGCGAAAATACCGATTACGGACATGGCTTGAAAGTGGTTGCTTNTGAATTCAGGCAGCGACGTCAGAGGTGGTTAGCTTGCGGAAGAGTTCCGTGATCGATCCGGAGCCTTCATTGCGAAGGCTTTCTGGAGTCCCTTCTGCAACGATTCTTCCTTGGTCGATGATCATCGCCCGGGTGCAGGAAGCTTCTACTTCCTCGAGAATGTGTGTGGAAAAAATGATGGTTTTTTTCTTCCCCAGTTCCCGGATCAGTTTTCGAACCTCGTGTTTCTGATTCGGGTCCAGACCGTCGGTCGGTTCATCAAGAACCAGAACCTCAGGGTCATGAAGAAGTGATTGTGCAAGGCATGTTCGGTGGCGATAGCCTTTTGAGAGGGTGTCGATCGATTGTTGCACCACGGTCTGTAAAAAGCAGGTTTCGATCACGCGATCGACAGCTTCGTTCCGGGCTGCTCCGGAGAATCCACGGATGCTCGCGCAAAAACGCAGGAAGCCGACCACGGTCATGTCTTCGTAGAGGGGAGCGGATTCCGGTAGGTAGCCGATCTTGCGCTTTGCATTCTCGGGCTGTCTGGCAATCGGAATGCCACAGATTTCCACCCCGCCAGACGTGGCAGGAATGAATCCTGTAATGACTCGCATGGTGGTAGATTTTCCTGCTCCGTTTGGTCCGAGGAAACCTAGGACTTCTCCCTTCTCTACGGAGAAGGAGAGNTCATCCACGGCGGTCTTGCTTCCAAACTGTTTCGTTAGGTTTTTGACTTCGATCATGACTTTTGATCGTGAGGTTCTGGGTTAAGGTCGCCCTTGGCTGNCTGAGGCAGCGCAGCCAGCGACTANGTTTGTGCAAAATTTATTCTAGTTGGACTGATTTCAAGGGCAAAGTGACTGATTCGAATTGATGAAGGATCGTGAACGGGAAAAAGTGGGGCGTGATTGAGTCCCTCCGCCTTGTTGACTTTCGTTGTTTTGAGGCTTTGACCCTCGAAATTCCGAAAAAAATAGCGGTCTTTGTAGGGGAAAACGCGCAAGGTAAGACGAGCCTTTTGGAGGCTATNTGTGTTCTCGTGAGGCTGCAATCTCCGAGGACCCATCGGCTGGGTCAGCTCCAGCGTTTCCAAAGCGATGGCTTCGGTGTAGCAGGGGAGTGCTGGGAACAAAGCCGTCGGGTGCAACGGGCGGGTGCAGAGTTGCAGCTCCTGGTAGAGGGAGAACGGGTGGAATCACAGGGTGAATATCTCTCGACCGGGGGGCTGCTCGTATGGATGGGGAATGAGGATCTTGAGCTCGTCAGGGGCCCNGGAGAGGTCAGAAGGAAATTTCTGGATTTTGTGGCGAGTCAGATAAACCCGGATTACCGCAGGCACTTGGTTCGTTACAGGCGTGCGCTCAAGGGTCGAAATCTGCTTTTGAAGGACCGCAAGCCGGACGAGGAGCAGGTGCTGGCATATACGAGGCTTCTGGTGACGCACGGCGAGGAAATCCAGAGAATAAGGCAGGACCTTTTGAAAGATCTGGCATTGCCTGTTGCGCAAGCTCAGGAAAGAGTGGGTGGCGTTGGAGATCTGTGTGGGCTCTCCTACAAGGGGTCTGAATTTGGGCGATTGGCTGAAGGTTTTGCAGAAGTCGNAGCAAAAGAGCGAGCGCAAGGGAAAACTCTTATCGGCCCTCACCGGGATGATTTTATTCTGACGCTCGATGGGAGAAGCGCGGCAGATTTCGGAAGTGAGGGTCAGCAAAGAACGATGGCGCTCGCGCTCAAGCTGGGACAAGGCCGCCTGTTGGAGCAGAAGCGCAATGCTCCGCCGGTGTATCTTATCGACGACGTTTTTGGAGAATTAGACTCATCGAGGCGTAACGCACTGATGGATTATCTCCCAGAGAGCTCCCAGAAGTTAATTACGACTACGAGTCTTTCATGGATGGAGGGGAAGACCCCTCCTCTTTTTAAGGTTGTCGGAGGAGCAGTCATTGCCGAATAGGAAGAAACAGGTAGTATCCCTCCGTAATGAAAGGAAACCAAGCGAGTCTTCGGGAGATCCTCCGCAACTGGATCGATGGGGTAAACGAGATGAGACTGGAGGAAGTTGCGGCACTCTATGCTCAAGAGGCCGTTCTGATTCCAACGTTTTCGCCGAAAATATACAACTCGGAGGCGGAAATTGCCGGATACTTCAGCCGTATTACAGACCAGAGAGAGGTGAGTGTCACGGTGCGCGAGGAAACGGTGGTTGAGCAGACAAATGCGCAGGGCTCTCAGGTCATTGGCGGAATTTACGATTGGCGGATCATCAAGGACGGAGAAGAGAATGTGTTTGGAGCGCGCTTTAGCTTCGTAGTCAGCCTGGGGGAAAAGAGGCCCATTGTGCATCACCACTCTTCTCTCCTGCCGGAAGTCGCTTAGCAGGCTCGTCGACCGGGATTGTCAGCGGAATTCACGTTTCGCAATCTTGATTGATAAGGTGGAGCTTGAATAATCGAGGGGCTTAGCGGTCAATGAAGGAGTGAATGAGCAACCAGGGATCTCCGATAAAGCATACGCAGTTGTGGGAGGGACTAGTGGTCTCGGTCTCTCGGCAGCCCGTGCCCTCGTCAACCATGGTGCAAGAGTTGCTGTCTGTGGTCGTTCGGAGGTGCGCCTCGCGCAGGCATTGGAAATGCTGGGTGAAAATGCAGTAGGGCAAAAAGTAGATGCTGCCGCTAAAGGGGCGGTGGATCAGTTTCTTGAGTTTGCGTGTGGGGAGATTGGGGATCTTGAAGGACTGTATCATGTTGCTGGAGGGAGTGGGCGTTCGGCTGGTGATGGTCCGTTACATGAATTGAGTGACGAGGGGTGGAACTACACTATTCAGCAGAACATGACGTCATTGATGATGTCGAATCGTGCTGCGGTGAGGCGCTTCAGGCTCCAAGGGAGCGGTGGGGTAATTCTCAATATGGGGAGTGTTCTGAGTTTTCTTCCTTCGCCAGAATATTTTTCCTCCCATGCCTATGCGGCGGCCAAGGCTGGAATTGAGGGGTTTTCCAAATCACTGGCATCTTACTATGCGAAAGAAGGAATCAGGGTGAATGTCATCACCCCGGCACTTGTGGAGACCTCGATGTCGGAGCGCGCCCGCACTGATGATGAAATCATGGAATACGTGAGTAGAAAACAGCCGCTCGATGGAGGGCGGATCGGTGTCCCGACTGATCTTGATGGAGCTGCTCTTCTGCTTCTGGGAGACGGAGGGCGCTTTGTGACAGGTCAGGTCCTTAGGGTTGATGGAGGGTGGAGCGTGTCGGGAACCTAAGGAGACAGTGATGGAGGGACTCGGAATCGGGATCGATCTTGGCGGAACGCGCATCAAGGGTGCAGCTTTCGAGTTGTCCAGCGGCAGTTTGTTGTGTGAGAAAACGGCACCCACTCGTGACGGTGAGTTTGTGAAAGGCCTTCCGGCATTCGTTGAGGAAGTGCGGTTAATGGTAAATCAGTTCGAGGAGCGAGACTCAAGGAGGTGTGAGGTGATCGGCCTTTCTTCTCCCGGGTTCGCTGACGCTGAGGCCAGCAGGATCGTTTCCATGCCCGGTCGTCTNGAGGGATTAGAGGGTCTGCACTGGCCTGACGCTCTCGGTCGTCCCGTCGTAATCTTGAATGACGCCCACGCNGCGCTGNTGGGCGAAATCTGGCAGGGAGCCGCTGCTGGAGTTCAAAATGTCATTCTTCTTACGCTGGGAACCGGTGTGGGAGGCGCGATCGTAGCGGAAGGTAAGTTGCTCCGGGGGCACTTTGGGAAGGCCGGGCATCTCGGGCATTCCTCTCTCGATCTTGATGGAGAGCCAGATATCTGCGGGATGCCTGGCACTTTGGAGGATCTGATAGGAAATCATAACGTCGGTGATCGTACCGGTGGACGTTATGGGTCCACGGCAGAGCTCGTCGAGGCCGTGAGATCGGGGGAGGATTCCGCGAAAGAGGCGTGGGGGCGGTCTCTCAAGGCGTTGGGGGTGTCTGTGGCCTCTTTTGTCAACATCCTCGATCCGGAACTGGTATTGATAGGAGGAGGGATTTCGGAGGCGTGGGATCAGATCGAGAATCCGCTTAAGAAGTTAATGGAAGAATTTGAGTGGCGCCCCGGGGGAGGACAGGTAGTAATTCGGCGTGCCCGGCTTGGATCGATGGCGGGAGCCTACGGAGCGGCTTATTTTGCCATACAGCGAAGNAACAATAAATGAAGGCGAGTGGAGATTACCTGAACCAGTGCGGAGAGGTCCTCACGGCGGTCTCAAGACAGCAAGACCAGATCGATCGAATAGCGGATAGATTTGCGGAGTCTATCCTCGATGGCCGAATGGTCCACTTATTCGGATCTGGTCACAGCAGGATCATGGTTGAAGAAATGTGGCCGCGCTACGGGTCTTTTCCCGGATGGAATCCCATTGTCGAATTATCACTTACTTTTCATAATCTTGCGACTGGAGCCAATGGGCAGCGGCAGGCGATGTTCCTTGAAAACGTAGTGGGTTTCGCGGGAAAGATTCTGCGTAACTTTGATATAAGCAGTGATGACTCGGCGTTGATCATTTCTTCCAGTGGGACCAGTGTCGTTCCTGTTGAGATGGCAGAAGAGTTGCAGGCAAAGGGAGTAACAGTCGTGGGGATGTTGAGTCAGAAGCACTCCGATGCGAGCGAGGCAAGGCGCGAGGATGGAAAGAAGCTCGGGGATTTCTCAGATATGGTTCTTGATACAGGCGCGCCTGTNGGTGATGCGGTAGTTGAGATAAGTGGACTGGCCGAGAAAGTGGCGCCTCTTTCCACACTTGGAGGCGTTATTCTGGTCAATGCGATCAAGGCGGAGGTTGCAGAGAGGTTGGTGAAGGGGGGAGCGGCTCCCAAGGTTCTGGCCGCCGCGTGTAGTGCAGGTGCCTCTCGCTCGGAAAAGCTCTTTGAGGCAGCCTATGATGAGCACTCGCGTCGGATGGCGAGACTATACGAAAACCTAGGAACATAATAATGAAGGATCGGCCACTACGAACCTCAGTTGTAGGCAGCTACCCGTTTCCAGCATGGCTGGAGTCCTGCTCGGGTCGGTTGGACGAGTTTGGGGCTACAGATATCAGGGAAATGCAAGAGGACGCCACGGCTGTGGCCATCGGCGATCAGTTGCGCGCTGGACTGGATGTGATCACCGATGGAGAGCAAACGCGCTTTGACTTTAACCTCAGTTTCTACGGTCATCTGGAGGGACTTGCAATGGAAGCGGAGTCCCCACGAAAATGGGGTCCGCCGGCGCACGATCAGCGCGGCAAGCACGAGGTCCATGGGGTATTGGATNCTCCGGAAGGCCTTGGAACGGTTGTGGAGTTTGAGCGTCTCAAGAGGCTGGCGCCCGATGGGTATCCTTTGAAGATGAGTGTGCCAGGGCCATTTACCATGAGTGGGCGTCTACTCCCAGGAGACGTGTATCCGGATCGCTGGGCCCTTACTGAGGCACTCCTTCCATTGATTCGCAGAGAGCTCGAGTATCTCGTCGATGCGGGTTGTGAGGAAATCTGTGTCGATGAACCCTCGATGAGCTGTTACGGTTACAAGGAGGACACTTCAAAGTTCGTCGACATTTTCAACAGAACCGTGGAAGGGGTCGTGGGTAAGACGAGGCTTTGTACGCATTTGTGTTTCGGAAACTTCAAGGGTCACCCAGTGGGTTACCGTCGCTACGAACCCTTATTTCCAGACTTTCTTGATCTCCATGTCGATGAGTTACATCTTGAGATGGCAAACAGGGAATATGCAGAATTAGAAGTGATTGGGGAGGTTGCAAAGAGGATGGATGTGGCGGTCGGAGTGATCGACGTGAAAAGCTATCTGATCGAAACCCCTGCCATGATTGAGGATAAAGTGAAAGCCTGTCTCGAGTTTGCTCCTCCAGAACGACTGGTTTTTGCTCCCGACTGTGGACTAAGTCAGACTGCTCGCTGGGCGGCGCAGCAGAAGCTGTGCAATATGGTCGAAGGGGTCTCTGCGGTAAAGAAAAGGCTGTAGAGAGATGATCAAGCCGCTGCAAAAAGATGATCTTCTTATTGACGACATGGTCGGTGCAGAAGGTGGGGAAGATTGCTTTCATGTCTGGTGGTTAGGTCAAAGTGGTTTCCTTCTAAAGTGGGATGGTCATTTTTTGCTCTTCGATCCGTATCTTTCTGATTCGCTATCACGTAAGTATGAGGATACGGACAAACCGCATGTGCGCATGTCAGAGCTGGTTGTCGCCCCGTCGCGATTGGGCTTTGTGAAAAGTGTGACGTCCAGCCACAATCATACTGACCACCTTGATCGGGAGACTCTCTGTGCGATTTCAGACGCTTCAGGCGGAATTTCTCTGGTTCTGCCGGAGGCGAATATGGAGTTCGCAAAGGAGCGATTAACCGGTGGGATGATTGATTATGTCGGCATCAATGAGATGANGGTTACCAGGATGAAACCTTGGAGCATTGAGGGGATTGCCGCGGCTCATAATGAGGTCGAGCGGGACACACAGGGAAGGTGCCTGTTTCTTGGTTTCTGCGTTTCCTTTGGAGGTTTCCGGGTTTATCACAGTGGGGATACTCTTTGGCATGATGCGCTTGTTGATCAGCTCAGAGAGAGTCCTCCCGACCTCGCGTTGCTCCCGATAAATGGGAATAAACCGGAGAGGAGGGTTGCGGGAAACTTNAACGGGAGAGAGGCTGCAGAGCTGGCACATACAATCGGGGCGAGAGTAGTCATCCCCTGCCACTATGATATGTTTACTTTTAATACGGAGAAGCCAGATGAGTTTGTTTCTTCCTGCGAGAGGCTTGGGCAGGCCTACAAGGTAATGGAAGGAGGAGAGCGTATTACGATCCATAGCAGCAAGGCCATGTCATGANGGAGCAGGAGATACCCCCGGTTTTTCGGNGGCTTGGTGAATGCGGTATTGCCTCTGTGGTCACGATCGATTCTCCAGCCCATGCGGTCCCCCTCGCGAGGGCACTGCTCGCAGGGGGAGTCTCGGCCATGGAGCTAACGTTGCGAAGTGCGGGAGCCATCGAGTGCTTACGAAGAATCGTAGAAGAAGTTCCTGGAATGCTTGCTGGGGCAGGTACGATTCTCTCGGAAGAGCAGGTGTGTGAGGTGCTTGAGGCGGGAGCGGCTTTCGGCGTTGCGCCTGGAACCAACAAAAATGTCCTGCAGGCAGCAAGGGATCAAGGGCTTCCGTTTGCGCCGGGCATTGCTACACCAAGTGATATTGAGTTGGCATTAGATTTTGACTGCAGGGTTCTGAAGTTTTTTCCGGCTGGGGCGACGGGAGGGNTACGATATCTTGGTAATATTGCAGCGCCCTATCGTCACCTGGGGCTGCGTTATATCCCACTTGGGGGAGTGAGTCCTGAGAATCTGATCTCCTATTCTTCTTCTCCCGACGTGCTCGCAGTGGGAGGGTCATGGCTCGCGCCTCG
Source organism: Roseibacillus sp. (assembly GCA_002709915.1). Lineage (GTDB taxonomy): Bacteria > Verrucomicrobiota > Verrucomicrobiia > Verrucomicrobiales > Akkermansiaceae > Roseibacillus_B. Next base: position 10,073 of record PARF01000021.1, read on the forward strand.
TTCTGCAGTGGAGAACGGAGACTGGGCGGCCATTGAACAACTCGCCCGTCAAGCCGTGGAGCTGGTCAATGGAGCGACGGAATAAGTGGTATTTTAGGACGTCATCTCGCTGATTTCCCTTGCCATCGCGCCTCCTTACACCCACCTTCCCGCGTCTTCAGAGTAATCGGCTCGGTAGCTCAGTTGGTAGAGCAGGGGACTGAAAATCCCTGTGTCGGCGGTTCGATTCCGTCCCGAGCCACCTCCTCGTATTCAGAAATCTGTGAGGTTCCTTGGAGGTTTCGAATTCAGATATCAGGCGCTGCAACACGCCCGAATGATTCTGGCCAAGATCACGACTCTGTCCCCGGGGGTAATGCTAGGCGCTTCATTTGCATAGGTTCACCTTACTGCCATGGTCGAGGTCATATTCTTGTACCTGAGTGGGTTCACTTATCTCTGCCCTGTCTTTCTTGGCTTCGCGGGACTGGATCAGTCAGCCCCGGGATTAAAACCTTCTTCCAGTGGTTTTATCTTTCCAGCCGGGCGAGTAGATCATCGGTTTCAACGGAATCACCCTTTTGAGCAAGGATCTCGGTCACCGTTCCGTTTGAGCTGGCAGAAATGGTAGTGAGCATTTTCATCGCCTCAAGGGTGATAATAGGATCACCCTCTTCGACTTTTGTTCCTACCTCGGCGTTAACTTCAGATACCATGCCGGGCATTGGAGCAACTGCTTGGAGAGGATCATTCGGATCTCCCTTGAGCCGGGTTGCAGCATCCTTCGGGGCGAGGGCATGGTCGACTACAGCGGACTCACGAGGCATACCGTTGAGCTCGTAGAAGACATTGCGTTGCCCTTCGGTGTTCGGTTCGCTGATGCCGATAAGTTTGATGAAAAGAACCTTGCCGGGGCCGATCTCAACCGAGATTTCTTCGCCGACAGAGAGGCCGTAGAAGAAGGCGGTCGTAGGTAGTCCCTGAACTTTGCCGTAGGTTTTGATGAATTCATCAAATTCTGCAAAGACCGAGGGATACATGAGGTGGCTGTAAAGGTCGTCGTCATTGGCGGACCGGCCAAGTGTTGCGGAGAGTTCGCGTCGGGTAGTCTCGAGATTGACCGGTTCGGCGAGATCGCCGGGGCGACTGGTTGTAGGTTGTCTGTCTCCAAGCACAGCTCTCTGGACGTCAGCAGGCCATCCGCCATCGGGTTGCCCCAGACCGCCCCATAGCATATCAATAACCGACTCAGGAAAGTCAATGGAGCCTGGTGCAATACTCGTCACTTCTTCAGGCTTGATACCTCGTGTGATGAGGAACATGCACATATCTCCGACGACCTTGGAGCTTGGAGTGACCTTGATGATATCACCAAAAAGCTGGTTTACTTCCGCATAGGTACGAGCAATTTCCGGCCAGCGGTGGCCGAGACCCATGGCGCTAGCTTGTTCCTTGAGATTGGTGAATTGGCCACCTGGCATCTCATGGATGTATACCTCTGCGGATCCAGCGCGTGGAGCTGTGTTGAACGGTGTGTAAAACTCAAGCACCTCTTCCCAGTAGTCCGACATGGCATTCAGAGCGTCGGGGTCGAGGCCGGGGTCGCGCTCAAGACCGCTCAGGGCGGTAGCAACTGAATTCAGGTTAGGCTGGCTCGTCGATCCTGACATGGATGCCAGGGCGAGATCTACAATGTCAGCTCCTGCATCGGAGGCTGCGATTACTGAGGCTGCATTTATGCCGGAGCTGTCGTGGGTGTGGAAATGTATGGGGATGCCAATTTCCTCGCGCAAACTACTGAACAGCTTGGTTGCTGCGGAGGGGCGACAAAGGCCGGCCATATCCTTGATCGCGAGGATATGGGCACCCATTTTTTCAAGCTCCTTCGCTTTTTCTATGTAGTAGCTCAGGGAGTATTTGTCCCGTTTTGGGTCGTCAATGTCCCCTGTGTAACAGACAGCCGCCTCACAAACCGAATTGGTGTGCTCTCGTACGGCTTCCATAGCCACTTGCATGTTGGGCAGATAGTTGAGGGAGTCGAAGATCCGGAAGATGTCCATTCCAGCCTCCGCAGAGTGTTTGATGAATCCTTCAACCACATTGTCCGGATAATTGGAGTAGCCAACGGCATTGGAGCCTCGGAAGAGCATCTGGAAGCAGATGTTGGGAATGCGTTCGCGTAGTTCGCGAAGACGATCCCATGGACTCTCCTTGAGAAATCGCATCGCAGTGTCGAATGTGGCGCCACCCCACATTTCGAGGCTGAAAAGCCTGGGCGTTTTCTGGGCTACGTAGTTCGCGATGTTGAGCATGTCGACCGACCGCATCCTTGTTGCAATGAGCGATTGATGGGCGTCGCGCATTGTGGTGTCAGTAATTAGCAGTGGCTTGGAGTCGCGAATCCATTTGGCAAAGCCATCTGGTCCGAGTTCGAGAAGTTTATTCCGGGAGCCCGGTTGAATTTGCGCGCGCAGGTCACAAGCTGGTATTCGCGGGCTAGGCAGGGCGGCGCTCAGCTTGTGCCCCTTCGCCGTATCATTACCGTTAACTGTGATATCGCTGAGGTAGTTCAGCAGCTTGGTGGCGCGGTCCCGGCGTGGCCGGAAATTGAAAAGGTCAGAGTTGGTGTCGATCAGGCGCGTCGTTGCTTTGCCTGAACGAAACGTCTCGTTGAGAATAACGTTCTCTATGAAGGGTATATTCGTTTTCACGCCGCGGATCCGAAATTCCCGGAGGGCGCGATCCATTCGCTGCAGTGCGATTTCAAATCGCGGACCGAAAGCAGTCAGCTTTACCAGCATTGAATCGTAGAAGGGTGTGATGACCGCGCCCGCGTCTCCGGTGCCGGCATCCAGACGAATGCCAAAGCCAGCTGCAGAGCGGTAGTTGAGAATTCTGCCGTAGTCGGGAGAGAAGTTGTTGGAAGGATCCTCTGTAGTGATCCGGGCCTGAACAGCATAGCCATTGCGAGGAATGTCTTCCTGAGCGGGAATGTCGACGACCGCCTCGAAGAGGTTGTGTCCCTGCGCGACAAGGATCTGGGACCGGACAAGGTCAACACCGGTGATGATTTCGGTCACGGTGTGTTCCACCTGAATCCGAGGATTCATCTCGATGAAAAACCACTCGTTGGTATCACTATCCAGAAGGAATTCAACAGTTCCCGCGTTGTTGTATTTGACCTCTCTGGCCACTTTAACGGCAGCAGCGCAAAGTTCGTGGCGGACTGTTTTGTCGAGATCGACGGAGGGAGCAATTTCGATAACCTTCTGGTGGCGGCGTTGAACTGAGCAATCGCGTTCATGGAGGTGTACGATGTTGCCATGATGATCCCCCATGATTTGAACCTCAATGTGCTTCGCCTGTCCAACGAAGCGCTCGAGGAAGACAGCAGGGTTGCCAAAGGCGTTCTGAGCCTCGGCCTGTGCCTGATCGAGAAGGGAGTCGAGGTCTGCTTCTTTTTCGACAACTCGCATGCCCCTGCCGCCACCGCCGAAGGCGGCCTTTATGATCAGGGGGAATCCAATATCGCGGGCGATAGCAAGAGCCTCTCCACGGTCCGATACGGGGTCCTCAGTCCCCGGAAGGGTGTTAACTTGGGCTTTCTTTGCAAGTGCGCGAGCAGACACTTTGTCGCCCATCGCATCGAGCATCTCCGGATCAGGTCCGATAAATTTAATGCCGGCGTCTCTGCAGGCTCTGGCGAAATCGGCATTCTCGGACAGGAATCCATAGCCCGGATGGATCAGAGTCACACCCTTCTCGATAGCCAGAGAGATGATGCCCTCAATATCCAGGTAGGCGCCGACCGGTCCTTTCTCCTTGCGTAACTGGTAGGCCTCATCCGCTTTGAAGCGGTGCCGGGAAAAACGGTCTTCCTCGGCGTAGATCGCGACGGTTCTCAGTCCAAGTTCGGTAGCGGCTCGAAAGACCCGGATGGCGATCTCACCCCGGTTAACGACCATGAGTTTATCGTGCTTGGCTTCTGCCGAGGGGGCGGTGTCTGACATGAGTTCGTAAGTAAGGGCGGATATCAGTGTAGGAACTACTGCTTAGGACTGCCGTTACTGAAGAGAATTTCCTTTTTAGTCAAGGCGCTGCGAGGGACCTGCAGGTATAGGGATTGGAACTGCAAGCTCTCAAGGCCCAGTTATGCACAGATTTCAGAGTGTAATCGTGAGAAAGATCGGGTGGCTCACGGCCCCGGTCTCCTTCTTTATGACCTTCTGACATTCGACTCTGCTAGAGGGCAGGGCCCTGAATGGAGATGTCATCGATATACAGACCCGCTTGATTGCCGATATCGTCGGTCTCGAGAACGAACTCAAGGATTACGGTCATGCTCTCGGCTTCAGCAGGAATGGGGTGAGAGACTTCTTCCCATCCTGTAGACAAACCGTCAAGAGAGCCGGCAAGGATCGCAATCTCCGAGCTGTTGCTGGCATCCAGTAGCCTTACTGTAGCGCTATCGAAAGTTTCCTCAATGTCTCTCCACTGAAAATAGCTGATATTACCCCCGACGATTCCGCTGAGATCGATTGGAGGAGATTGTAGTCGAATAAGCGTGTCTTCAACATAGTAAGCGTCCAAGTCCGTTCCATAACATTGGGTTCCGCTTCTTGCAGCAGGGGGGCCGCCAAAAAGGGCAGGGTCCGGAACGCCAAGCTCCCACTCAGTTGCGGTCCCGGCTCCCTCGGAGGTTGCGAGCCATCCGGCGCCTCCTGTTTCGAAGTTTTCAGTAAATACTGTGATCGGCGGGGCGTTAAACTCCTCGACGGCGAAATATCGCTCGCTGTCAGCGGGGCGAGATATGACGAGAGTATTCAGAGGAGGAGTTGCGGCAATGTCCTCGTGCGGGTCGAGGAGTTCCCATTCTTCCGGTTTTGCTGAAGAAGGATCGAGGGTGCTACGTAGGTTGTAGAGTTTACCGGGCTTGCTCTCCCAGCTGATACTGAGCTCGTCGGTATTGGGATTACGGGAAAAGTCGGTAATCCTCAAACGGTTTCCCCCAGTACGCCGCAGGATGAATCCATTGACTGCAAAGAGCTGGCGATGCACTGCGATATTACTAAGAGGAGCAAAACGCAAAACGACATCATCACCGCTGGCGGAAAACTCGAGGTTTGTCGTTGAAGTGAGTGTTCCTGCGCCTGTTGAGCCATCTTCCGTGCCAGTGAAGCCATTGACTGCGTCGTCGGAATTTGGGTTTCCTCCGGTGGTGCTATCGGACATGTAGAAATCCTGACCGAGATTCTCAAAGCTTGCTCCACCATCGGTTGAGATTTCGATCTGGAAGAATCCATGAACATGCTCGGTGTCGTGATGGAAAGATGTCCATTGGTAGGTGCCACGGGGGAGATCGCCAAGGGTGAGAGTGAGATAGGTAGGCGTTCCGGTCGTTGTTCCATCCCAGTTGCCGTTGCCCCCTTGGCCAGCGCGGGTGTCGACACCGATCCAGTCAGTGACAAGGTTGACATCGTCGTTTGTGTTGGCCCAGTTGGCGTCGTTGCCGGCACCGCGATCGATCATTTGCCGCACCCGATTATCCGTAGTGTTAGGCCAGCCTGGAGTAAGCGTTATCGTGGTATTGAAGGCAGTGTAAGACCGTGTGATAAAGTCAGCAGGGACTTCGTGCCCAGCATCGTAGGGCTGAAATCCTTCCTGATTGTTGGCGGGGCCGTCTTGGGTAGTGGAATTAAAATCAACTAGGAGTGCTCCGTCGATTGAGGCAAAGGGGTCGTAGAAATCATCGGGGTCTGTTGGATTGGTGCCGTCCGCAACAATTTCATTTCCGTCACTCACTCCATCGCCGTCGCTATCGTCTTCATTGGGGTTGGTGCCGGGTTGACTGGCAGGATTGTCAGAATCATGTGGCAGATCGGGATTTTCAGTTCCATCAAGCAGGCCATCGCCATCGCTGTCTGCAATAAGCGGATTTGTGCCGGTCTGACCGGGGTTGACCCATGTGCCGCCGCCATCCTCCACCCCGTCGAGTAATCCGTCATCATCGGAATCCTCTTCCACAGGGCTAGTTCCGCGAGCTAGTTCGTCGGCATTACTGGAACCGTCATTATCGAAATCTTCGCCCGGGATGACATCTTCGATGGTCTCAATTGTGTCACTCGGATTGACGTCAACCATGAGCTGCTCGAAGGAGTCCGGCAGA
>PARF01000022.1 GCA_002709915.1 Roseibacillus sp.
TGAGGGAGTTAAAGTGGCTCCTGCGGTTGGATTCGAACCAACGACCTAGTGGTTAACAGCCACCCGCTCTACCGCTGAGCTACGCAGGATCGTGAAATCGATGGGGAACATGATCCGAGAGCACCACACGGAGCAAGTAAATTCTCGATGTTCCGACAATCCGCAGACTCCATTTTAGTGATTATCCTGCCTCTCCCGAAGTAGCTTGAGCATCCTCTCGACCTCTTCCCTGTCTGAAGCTGCTGAATCTGCAGTTCGTGATTGAGCCCGCCCTTCTGTCCTATCGGAAAAGGCGCTCGGCTCAGGAGGAGTCCCAACCGCCACAAAGGGTGATGGGGTATCGGTAACCTTCTTCACAACGCTGCTTGATGGATCCCCCGGCCACCACTCCTTAGCGGACTCACCAGGGGTTGTTTCTGCAGAAGTAAATTTTCCTGCAGGATTTTCATCCTCTTCCGGAGGCGCTTCGATGGGCGCTCGCCTCTCTGGTGACACTTGAGACAAATCGTCCGCTGATTCCATACTCTTAGAACAATCTGCAGAAGCTTCAGGAATTTTTTCCCGTGGAGAGGACTCTGGCAGAACCGCTGAAAATGGAGACTCCGCAGGGTCCATCGCCTGAGGCTCAAACGGACTCGCCATCGGCACAGGGTTCCTCAATACGTGCGGCTCTGGCTCCGGCAAGGGGACAGGAAGTGACTGGTTTGCATTCGGAACGCCCGGGGCGCCGAAATCAGGTTCTGGGGTCGTCTCCCCTTGATGGAAAGAGGTATCGCTTTCTGAGTTTGCAACAATCGAGGTTGAAGAGTCTTTAAGATGACTCGATTCCTCGGGCTTTTCTGAAAGAGGCTTAAGCTTAGAAAACTCAATTTCGCCTCCGGTAGGATCCTCGTCATTCCGTCTCACCGGGGCGGATACCCGCTGCTCATCCTTTCCTTTCTCAGCGCCTGCTTGCATTGGCACGTCGTTACTTCCGGGCTGCACAGCCTGATAACCATGATCGGCGCTCCTTGGGCGGAATGGTCTTGGCGGTTGGTCACCCGGGGATGCTGCATGGTAGGATGAATCACCCTCATCTGCATCATCATGGGCCGAAGGGGTTGGGAAGACCTCAGGAGAACCTTCTGAGTGCGGCGCGACAACCTCGAAGGGACTGGGATTTTCCGACGAATTCTCTGCAAGGTCTGAAGATATGCCCTTAAGGATTCCTGCCTCTTTGTCCTCGACCTCGACAGAAGGAGTACAAGGACTTTCAAAGGATTGCAGATCGGCGACTTCCGGCGTCAGGACAGGGACCTCCTCTTCAAAGACCTTATCAGGGTAAGTCTCCTTTCCAGTAAAACTGACATCAGAAGGTCCGAAGGAATGAAGTGCTCCGCGAGGATCGGCTTTAGAGCCCGAAAGATCCGCAAGCACTTCACTTGCTGAACCGGCAGTAACGGGCTCGGCCCCTTTGATTACCCCGTCATCCGATACGGAATGCTCCATTTGACCCCAAGCCAATGAGGCCAACTCTACAATTCGTCTTGGGTAGAGAGGACTTGCTGATGCACTCCAATCTATCTTGTCGAGAACTTCCGCGGCACGCTCGCCTGCCCTTGCACGAATAATATTTTCCACGTCCTTGGAGGTAAGAGCTTCAAGGGTGACTTGATATGCAAGCAGGCGATCGGTGAGCCCCCCGGGAAGGTTTGGCAGAAACGAAGATTCCCAGATGTCATCATTCACGCTAAGGACAGCGATCGCTCTCGGACAGCACTGCGAAATGTTTGAAAGGAAGGAAGCGAGCGCCAGAGCATCCTGCGGAGAGGTAGAAAGACCTTCGGTATCGTCGACAACAAGGACGGGGCATGCAACGGTGCCGATGAGACTGAGGAGGCCATGGAGTCGCTCCTCAGCCGTCGATGAAGATTGATTCTTTAAATCGTTACGGAAAATGGTTTCGAACAGAAGGCGAGCGCGTTCGACATTATCAGGAGGCGTCGTCGCAAATCGGAAGAGAAGCTCAACCCAGTAGGAGGCTTCTCGGAGGCTTGCGCCACTGATGCGTGCGAGCTCGGCGGCCAGTCTTGGACCAAGAACTTCAAAATTTGCTTTAGTCCAATGAGCTGTAACTGCCCCATCGTGGTGAAAGTCGAAGGTCTGTGCCGGGTTATCTTGGAGACTTTCAAGGGCGCTCTCCCGGTCCTGGCATGGCACCTCTCCGGAGGCAACCAGAGGCTCTAATCCAAGGGCCAGAACCTGCCTTGCAAGCAGATCTAACTTGGTGAGGGTCGCACTCTCCGACACTACCTCACACAGCGACTGGAGGACATATTCCAAGACGTGAGCTGCATCAGTAGTGCGTCCGTTCGTCAGCTGAATACGAACAAAATGGTGACTATCACCAAGATCGCTGGCTACTGACTGCAAAAGAGAAGTCTTTCCGTAACCGGCACGTGGGGCCTGCAACAAGATGACCCGCCCAGCTTCCTCTAAGCCTTCGCCGAGGTAGGACTTGAGAAGATCTCGAGCGCGCTCATTGATAGAAACAACAAGATCTTGGGGGTCCCGTCCGAATACCTCGAAACGGCGGCTAAACGGGTCAGGAACACTCATTGACATGGCAGCGAAACGATCGCCCCTAAGGCTAGTGACACCTGTTCATCCCAGACAAGCTTGAATGCTGTGAACAAAGTGAGATTCAAATGTTAAGAACCTGTCAGTAAAAAGATCGCAGAGCTGGCTGAACCCGCAAAAGCTCATGGAAAAGAAAGACTTTTTCTTTGGGATTTATTCCCCCACGGACTGACTGTCGCTTTTTGCGGGAATCTCTGGCTCAACGGGCGAAGCCTGCAACCTTTTAAGGAAATCATCATTGGGCTGGTCCAACGTGCCACTCAATTGAAGGTCGGTCCAGCAGTAGCCTTGAGCAGGCTGACTGAAGGAGGAGTATCGAGGTTGGTTCAGGGTTTTCATCATTAGTGCCTCTGGAACGCCGAGTCGTAGTTCGCCACTCATTTCGCCATCTTTCACTACGATGGTTCCCGTTAACATCATGTGGGAACGGATCTCATAGCGCAGTTTTTCGATCGTGAGCTCACTTGAATCCCGTCGCAGCACTCCTGAAATAATACCACCCTCGGGTCTGGAATAATGCTCCTTCCTCAGTATTGAGGCGAGTCCGCCCAGAAACCTGAATCCTTCGATCGAGCTATCCTTGCCTGTGAAGGCGATTTCAACCTTAGCGTCCATCGCTGTAGCAGAATTAACGGACAGTGCGCCACTCGACGAGTCCACACGGGCATTCAGCATTCTCCCGAGACTCTTTTCCCCCAGCAATTGCTCCAGTGGAAATTCGGTCAGGCCGACATCAAAAGTCGATACCCCATCCTCGGAGATTGGCTTGATCCCCTTAAAAACTGCTTTTCCTCCTTCATCGCTCTGAGTTCGCAAAGAAACTAGATGAAAGCCACCATCATGCCACTCACCAAGACCATTTTGAACCTTGAGCTCGCACCAGTTTCCAAAGCGAAGGAATCCTCCGCTTAGCTGGAATTGCATTACCCCGTTCCTCGACCGCTCCCTCACGACGAGCTCGGAATCTCGAATCTGCAAACCGGGCTCCCTTGAATCTGTTTCATATTCAAGATCGAACTGGTTACATCGGTAGTGCCCGAAACTGAAAAACTGCTCGGGTTCAGCTCCCGGCATCACCTTCGATGACCCAATAACTGGACCCAATCGCATTGTCGCAGTACGCGCATACATCTCAGGACCCTCCAGCCGGGATCGAAAAAAGCTGGAAAGGTTCAGCCGGGTTTCCAGGTCTCCAAGAATCAGCGAGCGAGGAATCCCCCCCTGGGGCCACTTCATTTCCACCGATCGAACCCGGGTTTTGATGGGATTGACTGAGAGGTCATTGATTCGCACTGATGCACCGGCAGCAGATCCTATGCTTGCTGCAATATCTTCCCTGAAACTTCTACTGTTGAAACGAGCTAGCATCGTCACGATGGAGATCCCACCGACCACAACCAGTAAGATCAGAGCTATGACAGCATAGAGCCCGTATTTTCTCCGGCTAACTGGTCTGGCCTTTCGCTTACTTTGCTGCGTGCGCCGTTTCCGTTTTCGCACTCTCGTCACCTGAGACCCATCGGAGCGAGTGACCAGCTCCCTGTCACTGGTTGCCGACTGCTCCCGCTTCCCCTTCTTGAGCCGCTCCATCATCTCTTCGACGGAGTAGCTACGGGGTTCGGGGTCTTTTGCCATTACTCTGCGCCGAACTCTTTGGTTTCCCTAGCGGCTGACAGGTTGCCCGGACGGATCCTCAAGACGGACACTCACCGTGATTATGTATGCGTCCTTCATTGAGGTTTGCGACTGTGATTTGAAGTAGCGCCCAATTAAAGGTATTCGGCTCAGGATCGGCGTTTCATCTTCAACACTGATCTGAGAACTGCTGAGCAACCCTCCAAGCACCACAGTTTCGCCCTGATAAATGGACAGCGTGGAATTCCCACGGATCGTGCTGAATACCGGCATCAGGATGGCGTTTTCAGTGAGCACTCCGAAGGAGCCCCCACTAAGCGCACCCCCGGTTGGGTCAAAGACCGAGCTACTGCTCCCTCCGAGAATGGGTGTCCCATAGTTAATGAAGCCGTCAAAGTCTCGTATCTCAGGCTTGATGGAGACCTCAATAACTCCATCGTCGCCAAGTTGGGGCAGAACCTCGAGCATACAGCCGAGATTCGTCGTCTCAAACGCTGTCGGATGGGCCGGCGTTACAGGAGTGACGCCAGCAGCTTGTTGGACGAAACCTCCGTCTGCATCCAGTCCAAAATTGCCTCCAACCTGATTGGGAAGTTCTGGTGGCTCGTATTCCGTGGGGTAAATGAACTCGCGGACCGATTCTATAGTTGCACTTTGCCCAGACCGCGTAATGACGGTTTTCTTGGTCATTAAATCGATCCCCTTATGCTGACCGACACCACGCATCAGCATTCCGACAGTAGCATCATTGGCGATACCGGTGGCAAAGATCGCTCCCGGGGCCCTCAACTGGGAATCTCCAACTGACGTCCGTGCAATAGCACCATCGATATTATTCGTGTCGGTAGCGAGATTGCCGCTTCGATTCCCGGCCGTGATCGGCCGAAACGGTGCCGCTGAAGTTGGAGTGCCGTTACTGACTGTACCGCCACCTAGAAAGAGCTCATCCGTTACCTCCTGGGCTCCATCAAGCAACCAGTCGAAACCAAGCTCTTCGAGGCGCTGTTCGGTTGAGCGGATGATTCGGGCCTCCACAATGATCATCACGGGTTCGGCATCCACGATAGATTCCACGATGACCTCAACCAGGGCCATATTGGTCTCTGTGTTCTTTACCGATAGAATCGAAGATTGCGTCCGGTAGAGCGCACTGGCACCAGGCGGAAAATTGACACCTTTCTGCTTCAGATAATCCTGAGCACTCAATCGCTTCACAAGACCTCTTTCCGGCGCATCATTCTCTGCGAATGGATCAGCGTCCGCCCCTCCTGCCTCTCCTCCCAGATCCTCTCTACTGAGAAAGTCCGGAGGCATCTTGAATTGCCGGAAAACTAACTCGTCGCTAATGACCCCTGCTGGCCGGATCACCACCGCATACTCGTCAACCCGAGCCTGTGTTTGAGTCGCTTCCAGAATCAGATCCAGCACCTTGCGCATCGGCACATTCCGTAACTTCAGGCTGAAGGGAGTCGTCTCGATAGATCTAGCTCTCTCCTCATCCGCATTGCCGAGCTGAATGACAAAAGCAATGCCCCTGCGTGAGGCATCCAACTCATTGACATCAAGGGCGATTGACTGCTGCCTGAGGAAATCGATGGCCTCTCCTAAAAGAACCTGATCCATATCCACAACCGGAATAATCATCGACGCGAGCTTCTCGGAGGCCGATGCGCCAAAGCGTGCTCCGTCCCTCAAAACGCCGAACTCCGCATCTGTCACGCCGCTGACACTCTTTGGTATCGGGGAGGCCCACGCTTTACCCACCTCACTTATTAATCGAGCCCGAGCTTCATCCCGGGCGGTCTCCGAATATTCAACCTTGCGCGCTTGCACTTTCTCCATGCCTCGCCTCGCCGCAGAATTGTGAGGATCAATGGTCAGGACTTGGCCATAAACAACCAGAGCACGGTCAAATTGTCCGAGTTCCTCAAACCCTTGTGCTTCCGAAAGATAACGCCGGACTTCTTCCACATTCTTGGCGTGTTCGGGAGTTAGGGCAGGATTGTTCCGAATCGGATCGCCCAGACGAGCCATCATCTCCCTCGCGCCTGCATGCTTCGGGTAAACACCCGGCTCAAGCACGGTATCAAGTAGCGCCGCTGCCTCAGGATAATCGCCTACTTTGGCAAGTTCTCGGGCACGCTCTACCGAAGCCTGTGCAAATCGTTCTCTGGCAGCAGATTTCAGGTCCGTGGTCGCTTCACCCCCGGGGAACAGATCAAACGCTCTGGCGAATTCAGTCACCGCCGTCGCGTAGTCAGCGAGCCTGTAGGCTTTATCTCCCGCCAGGAGTGCCTCCTGAGCCTGCTGGGTCGCTTGCGCCCTCCTGCCGAGTTCCCGTTGGACGATTTCTGAGTCGTCTGCCAGACAGAATGATCCTCCAAGCAATAGGGCCGAAAAAATTGGCACCAAGCTCGTCATCATACCCCCAGGAGAGCAATAAGGCCGCGGGGTGAATTTGGGGGTGATTGTGATGGCGTGGTTCTTACCGGAGGAAACCCCTACAGTCAGCATAAAAATCCGGGTTAAACTACCGAAATTTCCCGGGCAAATCCAACTCGCTAAACCCTAAAGACGAGTGCTGACCCATGGGGAGAATGACGACGCCTCGCCCCACGCCGGCTCCGATCAAGAAGATCGAATTGGCGCTGAAGACGTTTCAGGCGAATCTTGAGAAACTGGTTACGCAGGTGCCATGTTATTGTGTTCACATGAACACTATGGCAATTCCCTGCCAGATGTCAACCGTTCGTGACCAGTCAGGCTCTGACCACCCTGTCTACGGCGTGTTTGGTCAGAATGTTCCCCTTTGCGCCACGCCCTTTTACCCCTATTTCCCCGAATCGAAACTCCCTCGAGACGTTCCTGAGTCTAAGTGCAGGCTTCAAATGGACAATGACTGTATTGGCATCACTCTCGGCCAGATCCTCATGGACTGCAAAGTAAAGAACGCGGGTTCCAGTGGTCCCCTTCCCTAATTCATAAATCTTGTCTCTCGTGACCCCTCCAACCCGGAACCGCTTCGCTAACACTGGACCATCACGACCCTCCCGATAGATCATGGAATAAATTTTCTCCTCGGTCTTCCGGAAAATAGCAACATGCACAGGGCGTTTTCCAACGAAGGCTTTATCCGAGACCTTAAGCACCCTCATTTTGGCATCTTGGGAGATAGCAATGAGATCATCGAGCCGAGAACACTTCTCCACCGAGCGCTCCTTTTTTAACGAGATCCCGGCGAAGCCATTTTTCTCGTCGACATACAGGGTTTCCGTAGCCGCTACAACCTGGGTCCGGTCAACCCGTTCGAATTCACCATCATCGGTCCGCGGCTCCCTGCCGCTTCCATACTTCTTGCGAAGATTCTCATAATAGCGAACCGCATAACGCGTCAGTCCACGAAGATTCTTTTCCGTCTCCTCGATGGCATTCTCCAACCCCTTGATTTCCTCGTCCGCCCGGAAACTGTCATACTTGGAAATCCTTTTAATCCGTATCTCGGTCAGCCGAACGATGTCATCCTCGGTGACAGTCCGCCTGAACCGCTTCGCGTAGGGCTTCAAACCCCGCTTAATTGCATCAATCACTGTCTCCCAGGTCTCACACTCCTCGATGTCGCGGTAGATTCTCTTCTCGATGAAGATTTTCTCCAGAGAGCTGAAATGCCACTTGTCCTCTAATTCCCCCAGCTTGATCTGGAGCTCCTGCTTAAGGAGCTCCTTCGTCTGAAATGCGGATCGCTTAAGAATTTCACTGACCCCAAGGAATTGCGGCTTGCCGTCAGCGATGACACAGGAATTAGGTGAAATGCTGATTTCACAATCGGTAAACGCGAAAAGACCATCACGAACGGACTCGGGGTCGCTGCCGGCCGAAAGGTGGATGAGAATATCTGCCTCATCAGCGGTGTTGTCCTCAATTCGAGATATCTTGATTTTCCCTTTTTCCTGCGCGGCCACGATCGAGGCCTGCAGGGAGGTCGTGGTCGTCCCCCATGGGATCTCGACAATTTTGAGGAGGTTCCGTTTCACGACCTCGATTTTGGCTCGGACCCGGACCCGCCCCCCGCGAAGACCATCATTGTATTCACTGGCGTCCATCAGCCCGCCCGTTGGAAAGTCAGGAACGATTTCAACCTTTTTCTTCCTCAGTGCGCGGATGCACTGCTCGATTAACTCATTGAAATTATGGGGAAGAATCTTACATGCGAGACCCACCGCTATTCCCTCACCCCCATGCGCCAACAAGAGAGGAAACTTCATAGGGAGGGTCACCGGCTCTCTATTGCGTCCATCGTAGCTTTGCGCCCAATCGGTAGTTTTAGGGTTGAAGGCGACTTCCAAGGCGAAGGGACTAAGCCGGGCCTCGATGTATCGACCAGCGGCAGACGGATCTCCTGTCAGTACATTTCCCCAGTTTCCCTGAGTATCGATGAGAAGATCCTTCTGCCCCATGCCGACTAGGGCGTCCTCGATCGCTGTGTTACCGTGTGGATGATACTTCATGGTATCGCCGACGATGTTTGCGACCTTGTTATAACGCCCATCCTCCATTTGGCGCATGGCGTGAAGGATCCTCCGCTGCACCGGTTTCAGACCGTCACTCAGGTGCGGAACAGCACGCTCCATGATGACATAACTGGCGTAATCCAGGAAGTAATCGGAATACATGTTCCCGAGACTACCGTGCTCCTTTCCCTTCAAGCTCATCCCTTACCTCTGAAGCATAAAAATTAAGGTGTCCTTATCATGCTGGCAAGGTTCGATGCAGTCCCGTGATTTAAAAATACGGGAAGGCTTTTTGCCGGCACCCGCATCCGGTAACACCTGAACACTCACCATTGGACTTCCTATGTTTAATGCGTGAATTTTCCTTCAACTATATCTCCCACAGGCCCTTCAGGCCGCGGTCATATCCCCGCCTCGATCCACTTCCTCTCTCAGATTGTTGATAATGTATTCCTGCCGATCGGGTGTGTTTTTCCCCATATAGAACGTGAGCATCTCGCTGAGCCCCTTCCCCTCTTCCATCAATACCGGGTCCAGGCGGATATCCGGCCCGATCATATGTTTGAACTCATGGGAAGAAATCTCCCCAAGTCCCTTGAACCGGGTAATTTCCGATCCCTTGCCCAATGCCTCAAGAGCAGCCTCCTTTTCCTCTTCATCAAAGCAGTAATCGGTCCTTTTCTTGGTTCTCACACGAAAGAGAGGGGTTTGCAGAATAAAAAGGTGTCCCTCCCTGATCAGTTCCGGAAAAAATTGAAGAAAAAACGTCAGTAGCAACAACCTGATATGCATGCCGTCGACGTCTGCGTCAGTGGCCAGAACAACCCGGTTATAGCGCAGGCCATCAATATTTTCCTCGATCCCTAGCGCGGCCTGTAACAGCGCAAATTCCTCATTCTCGTAAACAACTTTTCGGCTTAATCCGAAAGAATTCAAAGGCTTTCCTCGCAGTGAAAAGACAGCCTGAGTTTCAGCATCGCGGCAGGAAGTGATGGATCCGCTCGCGCTATCCCCCTCAGTAAGGAAAATCGTGCTGGCCTTCCGCAACTTGTGCTTTGTGTTCCAGTGCGCTCTGCAATCCCTCAGTTTTTTGTTATGGAGCTTCGTCTGTTTGGCTCTGTCACGAGCCAACTTTTTCACCCCTTTGAGCTCTTTGCGCTCTCTTTCGGAAGCCAGAATCCGCTTCTGGATCGCATCCGCAGTTTCCGGATGCTTGTGCAGGTAGTTATCCAATTGCTCACGCAGGAAATTGCCGACGTAGGTTCGGATTGTTTCCCCTTCCGGCTTCATCGCGCTGCTGCCTAACTTCGTCTTTGTCTGACTCTCAAAAACCGGCTCCTCGACTCGTAGCGACACAGCTGCTTCGAGACCCGCCCTGATATCAGCGGGGTCATATTGCTTCTTATAAAACTCCCGTAACACCTTCACGATCGCTTCCCTAAAGGCTCCAAGATGCGTGCCTCCCTGAGTGGTATGCTGCCCATTCACGAAGGAATAGTACTCTTCGCTGCTGGATGGGGTATGGACGAACGCAACGTCAATATCCCGCCCGGAAAGGCCCACGGGCTCGTAGAGCGGAACTTCATCCATTTCTTCCTTGAGGAGATCCAAAAGGCCGTTCTTCGAGCGAAACTTCTGTTTGTTAAAGACCAGACTTAATCCCGGGTTCAGGTAAGCGTAGTAGCGGCACATTCTCTCAACGATCGCCGCTTTAAATTTTGTTCGGGAGGGAAATATCTCGCGATCAATCTCGAAGGCTAACCGGGTCCCTGGCTTGGTCTTGGCTGCAGCACGCGGTCGCTTCATCTCTTCGGTGACTTCGCCCCGGCTAAACTCGATAGCCTTTGTCTTGCCCTCGCGCCACGCCTGAATTTCAAAGAATTCGCTGAGAGCGTTGACCGCCTTGATCCCAACCCCATTTAATCCCACCGCTTTTTTAAACGCCTCGCTGTCGTACTTGGCACCCGTATTAATCTTGGCCGCACAATCCATAAGTTTCCCGAGGGGAATGCCCCTCCCGTAATCCCTCACTTCTACCCGTCCTTCCTCATCGATCTCAATCTTGATCTCTCTCCCGTGACCCATCACGAACTCATCAACCGCATTGTCGATGACCTCCTTCAGAAGAAGATAGATTCCATCATCCTGCACTGCTCCATCTCCAAGTTTGCCGATATACATTCCCGGTCGCAGCCTGATGTGCTCCCGCCAGTTGAGAGTCTTGATGTCCTCTTCCGTGTAACTTACCGACATACTGGGATACTTAATATTTATGAACTAATGAAGCGAGGTCAAAGAGTGTCGGGAAAAACGCTCTTTTTGCATTCAGGCAGCACTTGTCTCCGGGGGATGATCCTGAGGCCGGCAGCCTTACGGCTTCCTGATTCTGTAATACTGCGCCCTCTCATCCGCGATAAAGGGATCGGAAATAACAAAGCGGTGCCGCCCCGGAGAGACCTCGGTTCCGGAGTCCGTCGTAAGGAGCTCGAACGGGAACCACGAAGACGACCTCCCGAGATCAAGGCTGACATCGAAACAGTATAAATCCCCTGGAGTGAGACCCTCCACCTCAAGGAGGATCTCAAGATTTTCCCGGTCGACATCAAAGTCCGTTATACTGATAAACTGGATTGCTACTGCGCCATCGAAGGCATTGCCATCAACAGTGACTCCCGGCGAAAAGAGGACTCCACCAGCCCCCGAAGCCTGTGAATGAGCCACAAATGCTCCACTGCCATCGGGTGACCGGGACATTGACTCGTCGAGAACCGACCCGTCGTATTCAAACTCAAGAAGGGCACTTCCGCCACCAGGGCTCTTCAATAAGATAGTGTCGCCGCTATTATTCAGGCCGAGGAGTCCGCTACTGGCGGTCTGCACGAGAGATCCTCCAAACCCGCCGACCGGCGAACCACCACCAAAAACGACTATCGCTCTGCCAGCGGCAAGCAGCGTGCCAGCCGGGAACACGTGCCGCATACCCACCCCATCGTGGATCTCGTAATCACTGAGGTCAAACGCGCTATCCGAGACATTCAGCAACTCGATGAATTCATCTTGCGAGGTATCCAATGTTCCATCTCGGTTGGCGTCACCTCCAGGATTTGGTGGATCTGAGAGGAATTCGTTAATCACGAGGTCACCGAATGGACCATCGCCATCATCCTCAACTTCAAATGTTGCACTGGCTGTCGTGTAGCCCGGAGCGACAGCCCGCACTTGAACGACTTGTGTCCCATCCTCTGCAATATCATCCACTGCATTGAGAGAGATCGTAAGGGAGCTTTCGTCCACTTGGAAGGTCCCTCTCGCACCAAGGTCGGAAAGAGCCTCTGTTTCATCGCTAACCACGATCACAACATCAAGAGCTATACTCAGATCCCCGGTTCTCCGAAGCAAAGCGGTGATGCTCCCCCCATTCTCATTCATCGATTCGGCACTCAAACTAAAGGAAAGCTCTCCGAAAGGCGGACAAAAATCGCTCCCATCACTTCGGGTCCCCGGCGAGAAAAGTCGACCGTCTCCGATACTTCCATGCAGGGTGAAACCGTCTGAAATCTCCGGATCTCGAACAAGAGACTGATCATTGCCTCCTTCGCTTCCGTAGCTCACCGAGGCAACAAGATCCCCCTGAGAATCATAGACACTCACAGTATCTCCGGCGTTGTTCAGGCCAAGCCGGATACTGCTTACCGTCTGATAGATGGCAGAGCCCCCAAGATTATCGACGGAACCCCCACCAAAAACGACTATCGCGCAACCGGAAGCCAGGACCGTGCCAGCTGGGAACAGGTGCCGTTCTTCACTGCGATCCCGCAGAGACCATCCGCTCATATCAAGAGGAGCTCCGCTCTTGTTGAGAATTTCAACAAACTCATCGTCGCTACTGTCGGTATTACCATCCCCGTTGGCATCCCCTGCAGAACCAGAAGGTATATCCGCAAGAATTTCCGTGATAGCGATCGGCGACACATCATTGTCATCCGTCACAATCAATGAAGCAGTCGCTGAGGCAAGACCCGTCGCGGTCGCGGTGATGACTACCTCCTGATCGCCATCCTCAATCGTGTCATTAACAGCGTCAATAGAACCAGGCAATGTCACTGACTCCTCCCCTGCGAGGATCACACCCGTCTCCGTGGCAATCAAAGCTTCGCTATCATCACTCGATGAAAGGGTTACCGTTAGATTCTCCCGCAGAGACCCAGTCCTTGTCACCGTCACATCTACCTGACCCACTCCACTATCCTCTCCGATGGCCGATAAACTTAAGGAGATACTAAGTGCCTCCGAAGCGGAAGCGCTGAAGCTTTGGAGATAAAAGAGATCCCCCGGTAAAGCCTCATCTACCTCTTGATTACTCGTTACTGCCCATACCTGAGGATAATCTTCAACAGTTGATCCAGCAAGGAGATCAAACCCCACACTGTCGCCTATCCGATAAAAACTTCTGTTCGCCCCTTCATTTCCTGTATCGGTGAACGAGAGCGCATCGACGATTGCGACCGTATCGCCCAGCGCGCCAAGCGCGGTATCGTAAAGCACCACGCTGTCATCGCCATTGAAGTTAGGCGTCCCATTTGTCGACACATCGGCAGCCGCATAGGCTGGCACAACAGCACGAGTGTTCCCGAAGAGAAGAAAGCCGTTGGCCGGAATCGAAAGCCCGTCGAGGCTGTCGCTGCCACTTGGACTAGCTCCATCCTGCTTCCACGATTCGGTCGCTGCATTGGCCCACCTCGTGAGCACAAACCCATCGAGTGAAACGGCAGTGTCACTCGTATTCGCAAGCTCTATCCATTTGTTAAAACTGGTTCCCTCGTAATACTGGGAAATGACGACTTCACCACGAGCTGCACCCATGAGCCCCGAGAGTAGGCAGGGAATTAAGAGAAGATTCCGAAAGTTCATACTGGAAAAACTGAAACAGATTTAATGCCTATTACCCAAAAGCAGCATAACCGGCTAAGGGAACGATCTCAGTCGAACCTGTCAAGCGCTCAGGACACTAACTGGAGTTTGCCACCCAATTATCCAGATTTCACCAATCGACGTTGTAACCCCTCGTGTCAACGTGCGTGAAACCGGTATACTGCCCTACTCCACCTCTGAACCTACCCTCTTCCCGAATGTTGCGGGCCGCCCGAGCAACCGCATAGGTCGAGGCATGGAACTGAAGATCAAGGGCAATATTATCCTTGTGGAGTGAATTGGGTTTGGCTCCCGGACATCGCGCATTATACGACGGACTCCGGAAAGCTGAGGTGACACCCTTGACCGAGGTGGACAATCTCACTGCAATCTCATCCGCCACCCGGAGGGTTTGACTCATTTGCCGCCAGCTTTCCCTCGACGGTAAGGCGTTCCATACACTTCCCTTCTTCCGTGCATGCGAGACGATTATCTGCTGCACACTGATGTGCCTGAGCCTAAGCGCGGAAAGATAGCGCCCATAGGCATGCAAGTCAGGCCCCTGTCTTCGCACCCATTCTGCGGGGAGTTCATCGATGTTCAAATCCGAACGCCCACTAAACACTGAAACACCCTGAGTTACACCTGCACACGCAAACATGCCCCCTGCGGTCAGGAGCGAGGTGCGCAGGAACCCCCGCCTCCCAGACGACTCATCCCCGAAACCAACCGACGAAGGCGGACTATGGGACGGCTGGTCTTTTTGCATCTCTTTGAAATCTTTGCTAAATCCACAGTGGTGACCAGCGGAAAATGTGCAGGTCCCGCGCCGATATTGATCTGTTTTCAACGGGAATTTATGGAAAACGCTGGTTATTTTAACCGAACATCAAGTTCTGTGAATAACTTGAAGATTCAACCTGTTTTTCTAAGAAAAGCACTACTGCCTGGCTCCTAGTTTTAAAAATATTTAAACGGATATTTTTTGATTTTCGGGAAGCAAATTTCGGTCGGAATTGATCTCCTCAGCTCCTTGTTAGATATCTTTCCGCAAGATTGCTCGCCTCCAGATGGAATCCACCACAACCCGAAGTAACAAGCATACCCTCTGGGGACTCGGCGCTTTGGTTCTCACGCCTTTGATTCTCATCCTTCCCGACAGCTTTCTCGCCATTTGGCCGGCGCTGGTCGCCCTCGCACTCGTATTTGTTACCAAGAAAGCGCCGCTAGCTCTGGCTTGTGCCTGCCTTAGTGCGGCACTTCTGATCTTACTGACGGACCTGAGTGCGTTTATTGAATGGATCAGTCCCTCGGGAGGCTTTATCGCCACCCTGACCAGTCCTTGGAAATTCTATGCGCTGCTGTTCACTGTGCTCCTCGGGGCTCTTTCCGCGGTTATCGAGGCCTCGGGAGGTCTCTTGGCCCTACTGCACGCGGGAGGAGAAATCACGGAAAAGACCCGGCGCCGGTTTCTCAATAGTGTTCTTGGCATTGGCTTCCTCTGTTTCTTTGACGGTCTGGCGAATGCCTTGATGCTTGGCCGTGTCGCCCGTCCCGTCGCGGACCGCTTACGAGTGCCTCGGGCGTATCTTGCCTATCTTGTCGACACGACTAGCTCTGCAGTAGCATGCCTCGCGTTCCTCTCGACCTGGATTGTGACTCAGCTAGCTTACATCGATAGTCATAGCCCCCTCGACGAGCCGCCTTATCTTCAGTTTCTCTACTCGCTTCCATATAATTATTACTGCGTCTTTGGATTGGCACTCGCCATACTTTCTGTTCGCTACAGTTGGTTGATCGGCCCTATGCGCCGCCGATTCAAAAATCACGATCACCACCGTAATGATACGATCACGGTATCGCCGGATCAGACCTCGCCCGTGCGCGCCATTGTCCCGGTGCTTGTTCTTTTGCTTAGTCTTCCCCTGATCATTTTCTTTTCCTACAGTCCCGAAGGTGAAATCTCCTTCTCTCGGAGAATCCAAGAATCGCTCAATGCGTCCTCAGTGCCCAGAGCCTTTGTGATATCGAGTATTCTCGCCCTCCTGGCTGCGTGGGCCGCTTATCCTCCGGACAGACGCGCAGAAACCCCTCGCGCAGCGTGGTCAGGCGCCCGACAGCTTTTTCCGGCGCTGGGAATTCTCCTGCTGGCTTGGTGTCTCGGCAGTCTCTTTAAGGTTCTTGGCACTGCCGGGGTTCTTTCAAGCTTGCTTGGCTCATGGCTCCCTCTCGAAGCTCTGGCATCAGGAGTCTTTGTTCTCGGTTGCTTCATATCCTTTGTGTCGGGAACTTCGTGGGGGACAATGGGGCTTCTTCTTCCTCTCGTCCTTCCGCTTTGTGGCGCTTTGGTGACTGCCCAGGGAGCTCAACCTGAAATATTAGAGGTCATTGTCCCAGCTGTCATTGGGGCGGTTTTTGGTGGCGCGGTCTTCGGAGATCACTGCAGTCCTTACAGCGACACCACGATTGTCAGTGCCCTCGCAAGCGGAGTTTCGACGCACGAGCATACGATCACTCAGCTTCCCTACGCCCTCGTCGCTGCCGGCGCAACGGTAGCTTTCGGATACGCCCCTGTCGCGCTGGGTGTGCCAGCATGGACAGCGCTCGTTACTGGGCTCGCCTTACTTACTGCGATTGTAGCTCTCTCAGCAAAAAAGTCCCGCAACACCCAGCGCAGGTGAAGCTGCCTTCAGTATTAATGATCAGCTTCGAAACGCCTCACCCTCTCGATCAACCGTCGGAGTTCTGACAATTTCTGGCTCCTCAGGGAGACAACACACAGTTCATTCCAGCCTTGATTCCACCGAGATAGAAGCAAGACTGCTGCCGGCCAGTGCGTAAGCGCAGGCCTCCACGCACGGAGTCGTAAAGCCTGCCGGCAATCTACTCCCACCGCGGGCCTGTAGTTCAACGGATAGAACGGTGGTTTCCGGTACCACAGATCGGGGTTCGATTCCCTGCGGGCCTAGGTGGTGGGGTCGCCCCGGCCTGATCGTAGGGGATTTCCAGCCTGTCGAGATCCACAGGTTTTACTCTTCAGAGCTCCGAAGATACTCCACGACGTCCGCAACATCCTGAGCCGTCAGGCCCAGCTGATCCGCCGAGAGCATGAGAGATCGCTTCATGGGTTGCCGCGATTTCAAGTCGCTCGCTGAAATTGACTGGGTGATCCCACCCATCGACCTGATGATGACTGGATCGCCATCGGCAAGAACAACACCCATTATCTCGAGCTCATCTTTATGGGTTCTCAAATATTGCCCTTCAAACCCGAGTGAAATCTCCGCTGAAGGCTCCACGATGGCCCTTGCCACCACATCGGCTGGGAAGCGCTTACCAAAGCCTGTCAGATTGGGACCTACGTCGAGACCGAGGTCCCCGATGACATGACAGCTGATACAACGGCCTGCGACCGCCTTGCCTCTTGTGACATCTCCTTTCAATTTCAGAATTTCAGCGACGGAGGGTAACTTAGAAGGCCCCTGCTCCTCCGGTATCACAACCGAGACCAGTTTTTGTTTCGTATTCCCCCTTTTGAGTTTGTCACCAGGTTTGTAGGACTTCCACCAACGATCATTGTTCCACTTCACCCAGAAGGCAGCACGATCAGCCAGTTCCTTTTCCTGAGCAAAATTGGCAATATCCACCATCGCGTTGGCCGCGCTACCGCTCCTGATGAAAGCGATGGACTCAAGGGCCTGGGTCCGGTCCGCGACTGGTAGCTTCTGGTTGAACACACGCTCTTGCAGGGCTGGTATCGCTGTCGCAGTCATCAGGCGCCAGACCACTCCTGCCGTCGCTGTATTCCAGTCAGACGACTTAGTATCCTTCACGAGAGCGGCGTAAACTGCCGCTTCCTTCCCGGTTGCGCCGGTGCCAAAGGCCTCCAGATAAGTTCGATCTTTGCCGTCATAACGTTTTGCGAGCTCCACGAGGATGGAAATCACTGACGGGGTGGCCACTTCATTGCGCAGATAGAAGGCCACCTCCCGGCGAACTGCTGGAGATGGATCCACTGCCAGACGCCGGGCCAAATCCATCATTCTCGGATGGTTGGCTCGTCGAAAGGCCCTGAAGGCCACAATCCGAGTCTGGGGATTTCCAGCTCCCTTGAATTCGGCCTCCAAGAGCATGGATAGCGCTTGCTCAGCTGTTTCGCCGAGCTGGGCAAGGATCCAGATAGCCCGGGCAGCAACAAAGGGATTGCTATCCTTGGCCAACTGAACAAGGGGAACAATGGATTCTTCCCCAGCCCCCTTGAGCATTGAGAAGCCCAGGTAGCGGGTATTGATTGCTGGACTTTGAAGGGCGGCTATCTGTCCCGTCTGAGTGTTGAGATCCAATTTCGGGACCACCGGCTTGAAGCCCTTGGGAGCCACCCGGTAGATAGTCCCCGAAAGGGTTCGGTCCGACGTCCCATGTCCCCCGACTCGTGGATCAAACCAGTCTGCCACATAGATCGCTCCATCGGGCCCAACCGTCACGTCGGCTGGTCGAAACCAAGTATTGATATCACGGTTTGACCGCCCTTTGAAATCCGCACCGGCCCATTTGCGCTCAGGATTGGAGGTCATGAACTCCGTACGCTCCATCTTGAACCCCGCTTCTTGAAGTTCTGGCTGGTATCCAAAGATAACATTCTTCGCGGACTCACAGCTCAGGAGAAGTCCGTTATACTTTTCTGGAAGGGCGCCATTCTCGTAGAACGTAATTCCGGTGGGAGCCCCTCCTCCATAGACATCTCCCGGCGGCATGCTCCCCGGATCCTCCTGGCGCCATTCCGCAGTCGGAGTATTCTGTCCAGGGCGGCGATCTGCGCCCCATGAGCGCAGTCCGTCATTGGAGGCGAAACCAGCATTCCCATATTCCATCACCCAGCTGGTCCGGCAGGCCGGAGGATCGTCATTGTCATTCTGAAAAAGATCTCCGAGGGAGGTAATAATCTGCTCATAACTATTGCGATAGTTGTGCCCGATAATCTCACAATGAGAACCATCGGGATTCATGCGGACCGAAAACCCACCCAGATAGACATGCCCATCATCACT
Organism: Roseibacillus sp.; assembly: GCA_002709915.1. Taxonomy (GTDB): domain Bacteria; phylum Verrucomicrobiota; class Verrucomicrobiia; order Verrucomicrobiales; family Akkermansiaceae; genus Roseibacillus_B. The sequence continues at coordinate 18,722 of PARF01000022.1, forward strand.
CTTGCGCCCTGCGATCTGACGCATCGAATACGGGCTTCCTATCCTGAAAGTTACATTCGAGCGATCTGTGAACTGTGCGCCCATGTTACCCTGATTGAAGTACCATTTCCCATCTGGCCCAGCGACCACCGAATGAAGGCTATGGTCATGATTCTTCCCATTAAAACCAGTCAGGAGAACTTCCCGTTTATCCTTAGCGGCGTCAAAGATCTGGTTACGGTCGACATCCGTATAGACAAGAAGGTCGGGCGGCTGCGAAACCACAATCACATTATCGAATACAGCCACGCCCAAGGGTGACTGCAGGGCTTTCTCCTGCACAAATACATGAGATTTGTCCGCCTTTCCGTCACCATCTGAATCTTCGACAACCATGATCCTATCCCCTTTTCCATCTCGCCGTGTACCCCGGTAGTTTACTCCCTCCGCGATCCAAGCCCGGCCATGATGATCGAAGTCCATATTGGTCGGATTTCTGAACAAAGGTGACTGGGCCCATATGGTGACTTCCAAATCCTCGGGCACGACGAAGCGCTCCACTGGCACCTCAGTTTCCTCTCCGGTTGCCGAATTTCCGGCGCCCGGTTTCTCGTTGAAGACAAGAAAGCGCACGCTGCTTGTCTTCCCTCCCTGCTGATTAACCCCTCCCTTGTCCAATCCGCCCCTCGCTATAAATCGAGTGTATCCTTCAGGAATCTCATAGATGATAGTCGAGGGGGCGTGAGTCCCGATCCCATGGGCGACAGACTTTCCGTCCACTACTAAGTCCTGTCCCCCCGCATTCCGGTTGATCCGAACCTCACCCCAACCACTGAAGGCAGCTTTCCATTTCACGTCAGTCAACTTGAGAGTCCCTTTGGGTCCAACCAAACAAGGATCGATCCAGTTCGCCCAATCACAGGTGTCACCATCTTCGGTTTCATCGATCACCAGAAACAGCGAACGGGAATCATTGAGCTCAACATCGATGGACACCGAATGCCCCGGGGTGGCCGATGTTACAATCGGGCTCATATAGAGAGGTTTAGGCTTCTCGGCTGTAAGACCTGAGCCGGCCACCAGAAAAAGGATGGGTAATGACCAGAATGGGTGTTTCATTGACTCCAGCTTGCAGGCCTCTCCTTCGGCAGCAAGCTTCGTATCTGCAACCTGTAAGGTGAAGTAGTCGCCTGTTTCGGTGATCACCGCACGGTTTGGCGCTTGCGCAGCAACTGGCTGGTTGCAGCATCAGGAATGCGCGTTCAAGGAAAGGATTACAGAACCGTTTGGAGTGATCACTCGAAAGGGCTCGTCCATATCATCGACCAGCGTCGCCTCCCGTGGTGCTTCTCCATTGAGAATCTTGCCACCGTAGACGCAACAGCAACGGCAATCCGTGACATGCATGTGCGGGGTGCCGGGTGCATTGGAGTCCTCGCTGGCTACGGAATGTGGCTAGCAACACGAGAAGCCCAAGGCAGAACGGAAGAACTCCACGCACTCGCTAAAACCCTCATCGAAACCAGGCCAACGGCGCGGAATCTCGCATGGGCGGTGGAGCGTCAACTCGCAACAATCACGGGTCGGCCACCCGAAGACTGGGAAAGCACCTCGCTGGCTTCGGCCGAGTCTATTGCCGATGAAGATGCCTTATGGTGTGAAAAGATCGGACAGCACGGGCTTCCAATCATTGAGTCAATTCACGATGAAAATCCCAATGCAGAACCCGTGCAAATTTTAACACATTGCAATGCGGGATGGCTGGCTTTTGCAGACTGGGGTTCGGCTACCGCCCCGATTTACGCGGCTCATCGTTCCGGGATTCCGGTTCACGTATGGGTCGACGAAACGCGGCCCCGCAATCAGGGCGCACGCCTCACAGCTTGGGAACTCCAGAACGAAGGCGTTCCTCATACCGTGATCGTTGACAATGCCGCGGGCCACCTTATGCAGCATGGCGAAGTGGATATCGTCTTAACTGGCACGGACCGAACGACTAGAAAAGGGGACGTGGCCAACAAGATTGGAACCTATCACAAAGCTCTTGCAGCGGCCGATAATGAGATTCCATTTTATGTGGCCCTCCCCTCCTCTACCTTTGATTGGACCTGTGAGGATTCCCTCCACGAAATTCCTATTGAGGAACGTGACGCTGCCGAGATCGCCTACATGGAAGGAAAAACGCGAACGGGTGCTGTGGAAGAGATTCGAGTAGTGAACCCGGATTCCCCAATCCTCAACCCCGCCTTTGACGTCACTCCTGCCCGCCTCATTACCGGCCTGATCACCGAGCGCGGCATTTGCGATGCCGACCAAGCCTCAATCAACGAGCTTTTTCCAGTGGGTTCCAGATCCTGAAATTTCTCCAGAGAAATCTCCTCCAATCGTCTCTGCCTGCTTCACATACCGTGATCGCGGCTTTTCAGCTACCACCGTTCTTGACCGTGACTCCCTGATAGCCAGCGGAGAAGTAAAACAAAATAACGAGACACATCGCGGCAAGACATGCCCAGTAGGCAGACCACCCGCCAACACCTCCTACCACCATCAAATCATAAAGCTTCCCACAAACCAGAGTCCCCACCAATGAACCCAGACCCATGGACGCGAAGGTCACCAGAGCCTGAACATGGGCTCTGAAGCGTTGGTCGACCCTCCTGTTGAGAAAGACGCGCCCGGTCTCAAAGAAAAACGTCCAGCAAATCCCGTGAAAGGAAAGGCCGACGAGGATCCAGAGAGAATGAGGAATGACTCCTCCCATCGCGAACAAGCCGTATCGAAGCACCGCGCAACCCATTGCCACCATCAATAGTGTTCGTATTCGGACCCGTCTCAGCCAGTAACCCATCATCAGGAACGCTACGATCTCAAACACCTGTCCGAGGGTCATCCCTGCGGCGACCGACCGGAAACCAAGATCACGGAGATGGATTGGGGTATGCATGTAAAACGCCGCCAACGGAACCGATAAAAGAAAGGTGGTGATGAGGTAGACCCTGTGATCTCGATTCCTGAAGATGCTTAATGAATCCAGCCCCAGAGCACTCTTCCAGCCTGTTGAATCGCTGGCTATCGGCGGGGTGTGCGGGAGGAGAAATGCGCAGAGACCGGCCACCACTCGCACGGCGAAGGCCACATCTCCAACTCTCGTCGAGGAATCCAATCCGAACCAGCTGACAGCCAGACCCACCAGCACCCATCCCACAGTCCCCCACACCCGATAGAACCCAAAGCTTCGCTGCTCATCTTCCAGGCTATTAAGAGCTATTGTAGTAAGAAGTCCCCACGCGGGAGCGGAGATCAGAGCGTTGATCATCATAAAGAGCAGAAACAGGTTAGGCCTGCCTGCCTCCAAGGCCCTGAACGCGGCCCAGAGGAACACGGCTCCACCAGTGATGATGTATCCAACCAGCTTCTCTGCCGGTATCCGCTGATCAGCACGAGCACTGAACACGAGAGGCGAGATCATTCCCGCAATAGGCCCAACCAAAAAGGCCCACGTTATCATCCGATCCCATCCCCGAGCCTCAAGAACGTTGGACAGCACCGGAAGCCACGCCCCGGGCGCTGCGGCCAGAAGACAAAAGACCACCGCAATCCAATAACGATGTCCAACAATGCCAAGGCGAAACACGGCGGGAGTATCGGGGGGAAACCCCCGCTGTCGAGCGCACAGTGCGAAGGTGGGCCCGGCGGGACTCGAACCCGCGACCTAACGATTATGAGTCGTCAGCTCTAACCACTGAGCTACAGGCCCCTCTCGAGGCATGAGGAGCATACACAGTGAGAACATTTGGGAAAGTCTTGTGACTCAGAACCATCTTTCTGCAAGCCGGACGTCCATTCCACCGGGCCGTTCCCCTAGGAAATTTCGTGCTCTTTAGACTTACGAAGGAAGAATACGATCAACCGACATTTGAAAGAAACCCGAAAAACACCTTACCTGAAGCTAATGGCCTCAAAACTCATTATCCCGCTAAAAGCCCTCATTATCGTGGCTGTGATCGTTTTTGAGGCTGCTCGAGCTCAGGACGTGCTGACAAGATCCGTCACGGTCGACGGCACCCAGAGGCAGCTTCTGGTATATCTCCCACGGAACTTCCAGCCCAGCGAATCGCTACCGATACTCTTCTGCTTTCATGGCGGCGACGACTCCGCTGAGGAAATGATGCGCTTCACTGCAGATTTCCGGCCCCTCGCCGATTCTGAACGGTTTATTGCGGTCTACCCACAGGGCTTGATCTTTGAGGGATCGTCATACTGGAACTCTGAGGGCCCTTACGATAACGGCACTGATGAAATCGGGTTTACAAGGGCGATGATCGAGCTGCTTGTTAGAGACTACGCAGCAGACCCCGCCCGGGTATACGCCTGCGGATTCTCTCTCGGCGGTAACCTCATGTGGGATCTCGCCTGCTATCTCGGCGATCGAATTGCGGCCGTTGCCTCGGTTGCGGCAAGCATGTGGGAATGGACCCGGGAGGATTGCTCCACCAGTAATCGCACCGGAATTCTTTCCATACATGGAACCGAGGACACTTACAATCCCTACAACGGCAATCAGTATTCTATTTCCATAGGGAGCCTTAATACCCACTGGGCCTCTCTGAATGGCACGAACAAATCTCCGGTCACATCGACGGTCTCCCCCGAAGTCACCCGTTACCTCTGGGACAAGGGAGACGGATGCCATACCGTGGAGCACTATCGCATCCAAGACGGCCCCCATTCCTGGCCTTCCTTTTCGAAGGAAGTGATCTGGAATTTTGTCTCCCGTTACAATGCCTCTGGGATCATCGGGTGCGGCTCGGAAGTCGAACTTGTCATCGATGGCTACAATCCGAAAACTCGACAATTGACCCTGAATGTCAGGAATCTACCAGCTGGCAGTTTTGAGATTCGCAGATCTTCGACAGGCTCTTTTCAATCTTTTCGACCCAGGATTGAGATTGATCAGGACACCGTATTCCCTCTCACCATCCCGAGCGTCCCCCGGGACACGTTGCTTCTTCAGGTCTGGGAGCGGCCTTGAAGCAGGAGGAGCCAGAACAGCTGGCTCTCTGCGAACCCGGGTCTGCTTACCACGTGGGGGGCAGCACCCTTTTCATGGATGCTACAGGGCGCTTTGGATTTAAACATCGTTGGGAACTTACCCCGCTTTAAGAGTCAGCTCTTTGAAGTAGCTACATAACCTTGCAGTGGTAGCACGCTCCCCGCGAAAGAAGCTCAACGAGCTCACGTCGAAAGCTTACACCCCTGAAAAACAGACTGATTTCCCGACGAAGAGGGTCGCAACCTCTTCCTGCGAAAAGGAGAACAGGTGGATAGCACCACCACCACCTTCCGTGTAGGTTAAGCCAGAACGCCATAACCTCTGTCGCTCCCTGCCGAAACCCAGAATCAAATCTGAATAAAAAATCACCTGTCACGTTATACGGTAAGAGAGACACCAACTTCTTGGACAATGAACATACCGGGCCATTTCAAATTCCTTCTGGACTCAGTCGAAGAAACTGCACGCCAGACCGAACCAATCCTTCACAGCGCAAGTGATTCTCTCTGGGACGACATCGTTGATAGCTTCGAGGATCGAGAGAACAACACTACCCACTGGCTCTTCTGCACCCGCTGGATGCGCGAACAGCTACTTGCCGTAATGACTGGCGGATCTCCGCGAGCGCTCCTTGCCATCCTTGCGGTGCTCTGCCCGGACGAGGTTCCCCCTCCGACCCATAACGGCGAACCTTCAGAGGCAATGGAGCGTCGGATCTCATCCCTTCTCCTTCCTATTCTGATGCTTGAGATTGCAACCCGGGTGAGAAACGCAGCCGCTGAGCGACTGGGCCCATATTGTTCTACCGTTGCAGCTTTCCAGCCCGAGGACCATCGAGACTAGCTTCTAACATATTCCCGGGGCTCAAGTCTTGACTCCTGTTCAGCGGACGACTGCAAATGCTCGCTCCAACCGCGCGATCAGCTCCTCCTCCGTCTCCCTCCCGACCGAAATCCTAAGGAGTGCCGCACTCACTCCACAGGAGCGAGCCCATGCCATTTCCCGATAATGAGCCAGCAGGGTATAGGGGCATACCAAGGTGTAGTCAGTTCCGAGGCTGGGGCCCTTGCAAAATTGCATCGCCTCATACATTACGGCTGTTTTGTCAGATTCCTTGAGCGTGAAGCTGATCAATCCTCCATAGCCTCCATCGGGGCGGCGTATGGCCTCATAAGCTTCTCGGTCAGTAAAAGCCGGATACCAGACCTCTGCCACCTCGGGCTGAGCCGCAAGAAAAGCAGCAATCTTTAACCCGTTGCAATTACACTTCCGCACTCTCTCACGGAAATCAGAAGCATTTCGAACTAGGGCATCACCATCTCGATGGTAAAGGCGGGACCCCCCTGGAACTTCTCGCTCGAGCACCTCCCGAAACTCATCGGCAAATTGAGAATCTTTTCGCAGCCGAATCGATCCGGCAAGAACATCACCGACTCCAGAAACCCATTTTGTCAAACTTGTTGAAGCTGCGTCGGCGTAGGCCAGCGTATCAATGTTTTGGTGACTGCAAACCGTATCATCCACCAGCAGAGGCACTGCTCCATCCTGACATGCCTCTGCGACCGCGGGAAGATCTACGGTATGCAGCAACGGGTTACTTGGCACCTCACAAAAAACCGCTGCATAGGTTCCAGCCCTGATCGCACATAATGCTTCTTCGAGCCCATCTCCAGTTGCGTCATTCACGAAATCCACCCCGGCACCAAACTGCTCTTGAATCTTAAGAGCATCGACATAGGGAAAACACAGCTGGAGAGTCTTTAACCCCGGCCGCCGCTCGGTGATGACTCGAAACAGCGTAAAGATCGCAGCCATACCACTTTCAAGAAGGAAGGCATCTCGAGACTCCACCTCAAGAACCCGCGCGATTGATTGACGGTGGGATTCTGCCAGGCGTGAATCACTACTGCTGCCGTTTAGAAGGTCCTCCGCCTGACGACTACTTATAATTTCCCCCGTATGTCTCCAATAGTCCCGTGCTGCCGCATAACCTGCTTTCGGCACCATTAGATGCGCCCTTTCCACGGATAACAGCCGTGCAGTCACGCCCGACTGCTCCAAAACGTAGGATGCAGCCCGTCTTGCGGCCTCTTCCGACGAATAGGCGATGATTCTCGACCCCTCATCGGCAAACCTCGCTTCGACCTGCTCAAAATACCGGGCTGTGATGGGGTGAATAAAAAACCGGGGATACCCTGCTCGCATTCTTGCGACAATCGCCGGATCATCTTCCTCGTAACCGATGACCGAATCCCAAGTTGGCAGACTTACCACACAGGCATGAGAAGAATCAGGCAAAGGAAACCCGACATCCTTCTCCTCCCACGCGGGGTCTTGCAGTAAGTCTCGCACCAGCGCTTTCTGACCCACCGTCGACAAAGCTCAAGTTTCTTCGCACCCGAAGGTGTTATCTGCCTTTATAAAGGGCAGGCAGATTGAGTTTTCTTTGGTGCGATGAACTGTATACTGAGAGGGAGGTCGAGGATGGTGCCAGAGGCACTCTCGGACTTTAACTACAGATGTTGTGACGAGTCCGAAAAATAGATATTTTCTTGGGATTGCGGCCATTGCAGCACTGTCTCTGGGATTCTGGCTCATTCGGGACATTGTCGCGACGGTAAGAGGCCAAGAGCGAGGCGTTGATTCAGGAAACTCTCGTCCCCATGTTCAATTCGACCGGCCCAACGTTCCCAGCAAAGCCCCTTGGCGCCACAACAGCCGGAAAGCCCCCGGCATTGACGAAATCCTGTTTGGCCTTCCGGGGGAACGTATCATCCGATTCGAGGATGAAGAAGGCTATCGAGACTTTCTCAGTCGCATCGATGATGACAAAATCCGACTCCTTGGACGCCTTGACAGCCTTCGAGCGGTCCGTATTGGATTTGACGAACGAAACGACCTTGATGGACTGCTGGAAGATGAGAGCGCCCCCAATTTCCGTGTCTCGATTCCTGATCTTCCGCAAGTTGGCGCTCAGCCAGAAGCAGTCGGTTTTGGCAGGGCGACCCTTGAATGGCTCGGCATTACGACCGACAACTCTGATTGGGGAGAGGGAGTAAGAATCGCCATGCTGGATACCGGTGTCGGCAAGCACGAAACTCTCGGATCTCGCGTTCGCGAAATAGATCTGGTTAGCGGTAGCCAGACCTCTGCTGCAGAGATCCACGGGCATGGCACGGCAGTTGCCGCCCTCATGGTTGGAAGAGACGGGGTCAGTCAGGGGATCGTGCCTGCTGCAAATCTTCTCTCGATAAGAATCGCCGACGAGAATGGCAGCTCCAACTCATTCCTTCTGGCGCAGGGGATCGTCAGGGCAGTCGATGAAGGCGCGCAGATTATTAATATTTCCATGGCCTCTTATGGTGACAGCCTTCTCGTGCAGGACGCCGTTGCCTACGCAGGCGAGAAACAGGTTCTGATCGTAGCCTCGGCCGGAAACGAGGGCTACACCGTGCCAGCTTACCCTGCAGCCTATGAAAGCGTTATCGCAGTTGGCGCAGTCGATGCTGCTGGCCAACACCTTGCTTTCTCCAATACCGGCGAAGCTATCGACGTGGCGGCACCAGGGTTTGAGGTCCTTGCTGCCTGGCCCGGAGAGGAATACACCAGTTTCACCGGAACATCTGCCGCCGCCCCACTGGTTGCGGGAGCTCTCGGAGCGGCGCTTACTGAAACTCAATCCGGTCAACTGCTTCCCCTCCAAGCCCAGTCCATCCTTGAAAACAACCTGAATGCTTCGGGCGCACCCGGTCACGACCCGTTCTACGGAGGGGGCACTCTGGACGTTGACCGCATGGTCAACAGCTATACGGATGGCCGCTTTGACCTTGCAGTGGCCTCCAACTGGTATCAGGAGCCCGGCCCTGACGAAGTAGTGGGCACCCTCCAGGTCACCGTGCAGAATCAGGGCACCGAAGCAATCTCGGGAGCTACTGTCGATGTCATCATCAATGATGATATCTTCAGCATGGCCCTCCCTCTTCTTCAGCAAGGTGGCTCCCACGTGGTCTCCCTTCCGTTAAACGAGCCTGAGGAGAATCAGCAGATTGCAATAAGGAGCTCGATAAACCTCAACGGCAACCAGGACCGTGACCCAGGCAATAACGTGCTTGCCGGTAATATCGGATTAATCGGTGAGTCTCCCGCAGCTACTGATGACACGCCACAACCTGACTAGCACCTTACCACAGGATCCGGCAGAGAGCGACCGATCTCGTCAACCCGGTATCCAAAGCCACTGCCGCTGATACTGTCGAGAACAAGTCTTCCATTCCGTCTTCGGTAAAGGCCGGGATGAATTTCTTCCTCGAACCTTGAGGCCTCTGGATAGAATTGCATCGAATTGCTTTCTACACCTCTGATTGTGTTTACGTGGGCAGCGAGAAGAACGTGAGGTATCTGAGCCAGCATGGGGTTGGTAAGATCTTGCACCATGAGCTTCATCCCATGAGCCTCCGCCCAGCAACAACTTAGCAACGCACCTGTTTGCGTCTTACACGTTTTCAATGCAACTCCGTTCCAACCCAAATCGCGCCCCATCCTGACCAGCCTCCAATCGTGGGCACTTTCGTCCAGAAACAGAGGCTTGCGGGAGGAAACTGCACCAACCTCAATTGGGTGCTCCTCAAGATCGTAAGGAAACGGCTGCTCTACATAGACGAGCATCCCATGAATCAGAGGATATTCCATCTCAAGCCGATCGAGAACCTCGGTGACATACCGCGGATCGGTCACCATGCAGTTGAAGTCGGCGCTGAGACTGTCGACCTTTCCAGCCATGGCCACCTCGCCTACCTTGACGAGTCTTGCGAAGTCCCAGTGTGCATCATTTCCACGTAGTTTTATTTTAAGACATTTCAACCCGTCACGTTCAATCCAGTCGGACAACACAACCGGATAGCCATCTTCGGGCTCTTCCCCATCGAGTTCGTCAATCCCAACGGGGTCCAAGCCTCCTACCAGGTGCCATACTGGAAGGGAGCGATCCGGACTCTTGAGGAAGTCAGCCGGAAAGGCACCCTCGAACCTCCGTTCACAATCCGGTGATGCGCTCAGGAAGGAAGAGAGATCACGATTCATGAAAGCCGGACGATACGTCTCATAGGCGCCAATGCCGTGCAAATTCCCATAGGCATCATGGACGGCAATATCGAACAGCGAACAGCAGACCAACGCCGCNAGCCACGGCATGGGAGCACCCTCTCTACAATCATTAAACCCTTGAAGAAGCTGTGGCAGTTCCCCTTCCAGGAAATCATACCCCAATTCAATCGGATGACCTGACCCATTGAAACCCGACCAAGCTTCAGCGAGCTGGATGCAAAACGCACGCATCGCCTCATGGCGCACCTCATACGCAAGTTCGCTTGGCCAGACCCATGTGACACTCAGAGGGGTCTCGCCCCATCCCTCCGCCGATTGGCCGTTCTCTCCTTCAACCCGGACGCAAACCCTCGCACAAGTCACTGAGGTAAGGGTCTCTGCCCCGAACTTCAATGGGACTCTTGTCTCTACCGGGAGGAAATACAGATTTGCTCCTGCACAGCGTATATCGGTCAACTTGCCCATGGATTGAAATTCAGGGACTTGGGGACCTCGTAATGCGACGGTGATAACTCTTCCACGATCCCGGCAACCACCACGCGCTCAACATAAGCGTTCCGACAAGGGTCCGTTTGACCATCCTCCGAGAAATCTTCACCCCTTTCTGCAAATCCTCCCATGAGGCTTCCTCGAGCCGGTCGAGCGTCCGAAGGCCCAGCGCTGCAGGAAGCCCTGTTGAGGTGCGGAGCCGCAAACCTCGCAGCGAAGAAGTATACTTGATTCCATCCGCGAGAAGAACCCTGGCTCGGCTATGCCACCGAGGGAGAGCCTCACAGATTGCGATNGGATCACCGGGATTTACCCCGGGCAGGTAACACCGTCCTCTCTCAAGATCCTCCGGAATATCCCTGAGAATNTTCACCAGCTGCAACCCCTTTCCATAATTCGCACCAAGAACCCGAAGCTCCTCGCTCGAGCAACGGGAAAAATCCGGGTCACAAATCACCCCTATGTCTGTCCAAAATTCGCCAACGGATCCCGCAACCTGATAAGCGTAGTTTTCCAATTCTCCATCATCGCTCAANGATACGGTTCCCTCCCCCTTAAATCGCTCGAGATCCCACGACTGCCCCTCTGTAATGATTCCCACTACTCTCCGGATAGCCGCTGCACGNCTACCCTCCATGGATTCCAGCCAGCCCATGCAGTCCCCTGCCCGCCGCACGAGCTCCATTTCACCCTCAGCGAGACCGGCACCATCCATCTCATTGGGAAGCTTCGCGCACAGCTCGGCCGCCTCTTGAGCCAGCCCAGGACCCTTCATTACGGAGCAAAAGGAACTCAGAAGTGTTTTTCGGTGAGCCAACTCCAAGGCCCCTGCGTCCGCGATCGTGTCGCTGAGCCTCGCCAGAAGGTAGCCGAGGCTCAGTGGACCTCGAAACTCACTCGGCAAGAGCCTGAGAGTGAGATAAAAGGACCGCGACACCGCTTTCAGTATATCGGTAGAGAGGTCCGCCGTGTTCATCGTCTTGAAGCAGAGTGGCGACTTACCGACCCCTTGACCAACCCCAAATCATCCCGAGATCTCATTCATCTTTACCTCCATATTCCGTTCTGTAGGGACATCTGCCCCTACTGCTCCTTTTACAAACATAAGCCAGGCGAGGCAGACATGGGCTACTTTATTGATGGCATTTTGCGAGAAGCAAAGACCAGATCCTCTTCGATGGGCGCCCTCAATATCGATACTGTCTACCTTGGAGGAGGCACACCCAGCATGCTTCCCCCTGATCTCATTGACAAACTTTTCGACAGACTCGGCAACATCTTCAGATTCTGTTTCGACACTGAGATCAATCTGGAAGCAAATCCGGCAACTTTTGGTAAATCTGCTGCGCAGACTTACGCCCGGTCAGGAGTGACCCGTGTTTCGTTGGGGGCTCAATCCTTTAANCCTGATGTTCTGAAAACACTCGGCAGAACCCACGGACCGCGTGAAATAGCACGATCCGTTGACCTTTTGCGAGCCGCTGCCATCGAGGATATCAGTATTGATCTCATGTTTTCGATCCCAGGGCAGACTCTGGAGCAATGGAGAGAAAGCCTTGAGAGCGCTCTCGCATTATCCCCCAATCACATATCGGCCTACAATCTCACTTATGAAGAGGACACCCCCTTCTTTACTCGATTTCGCGAAGGTCTTTACACAGATTTGGAAGAACTCAACGCATCCATGTTCGAGGTGGCACACGAACACCTCACCACGCGCGGTCTTCGGCATTATGAAACGTCGAATTACGCTTATCCAGGATACGAGAGCAGACACAATCAAGGATATTGGCGAGGTGGNGACTATCTCGGACTGGGNCCCTCAGCAGTCTCAACGATCTCAGGNCGCCGCTGGAAGAATATCCCTGATACAGCAAAATACCTCGCGCAGATCGAAAAAGGCGGCCCTACGGAGTCCGAAGTGGAAACTCTTACCCCGGCACAGCTTGACTTGGAGCGAATCGCCCTGATGTTGAGGACCGATGCTGGAGTGCACCGCCGTCACCTCTCCGAAGTCTCCCCGGATCGCATCGACGGTATTATCAGCGGGCAACTCGCCAGATGGAAAGGCGAGAACCTCGTACTGCAAGGCCGGGGTAGTATGCTGGTGGACTCCATTGTTGAACACCTTGTCAGCTAGCTCAGGCCCCTAACACGGAGATTAATCAACCCTAACGTCGACCCAGAATGCTAGAACGGACTTACCCACTCGCTCGAAAGGCCCTCTTTCGACTTGAGGCTGAGCGGGCGCACAATTGGTCCCTTCGCGCCCTCAGAATGGCGAACCGATACGGCATACTCCAGCTTCTTGCGGGAGGTCTCCCCAAGCACAAGGAAATCAAATGCATGGGCCTTACCTTCCCCAACCATGTTGGACTGGCTGCAGGACTCGATAAGGAAGGAAACTCGATTGATGCTTTCGGACGTCTCGGATTTGGGTTTATCGAGATCGGAACTATCACTCCAAGGCCCCAAGGAGGAAATCCCACACCCCGTCTGTTTCGGCTTCCTCAGCACGAGGCTATCATCAATCGAATGGGATTTAACAATCCCGGAATCGAGGAAGGTGTTCGAAATGTAGAGTCCTCGATAACCTTCAAGGGTCGCGTGGGGTTTAATATCGGAAAAAATAAAGACACTCCTAATGAGCGAGCCGTGGATGATTACCTGCTCTGCCTGAAAAGCGCTTGGCCGGTAGCAGATTATATCGCGGTCAACCTTTCTTCTCCCAACACCCCAGGACTGCGAGCACTACAAGATGCCACAGCTGCAGCTTATCTCCTCGAGCGACTTCAGGCCGAACGCGCAGCCCTTCAGGCTCAGACAGGAAGAAACGTGCCTCTTGCAATCAAGGTCGCTCCCGACCTCGATGACGATGATATTTCCGCCCTGAGCAAGGTCTTCCTTGATCATTCTCTCGATGCCATTATCGCCACCAACACCACCATTAGTCGAACTGACATAAAGGCAGACCCCTTGGCCAAGGAGAAAGGGGGCCTATCGGGCGCCCCACTAGGACACCGGTCGACAAAAGTTATTGCAGCCTTTCATCAAGCTGTCGGGGGGAAGATCCCCATCATCGGAGTGGGTGGAATCATGTCCCCATCAGACGCTCAGGAAAAACTCGATGCTGGGGCTACCCTGCTTCAACTTTACTCCGGCTTTATCTATCACGGGCCCCGCCTGATCCGTCAAATCCTTGGCGAGGATCTGGAAGAACCTTCACTCAACACCGCGTAGGAGACTTTCCGCTGGTTCTCAGCGTAAAAATGGTTAAGATAGAGAAATTATTTATTCTAACACTTAATTTATGAACAAGAATATCCTTCTCGTCGTCACTTCTGTGCTCTCTCTGCTTTTCGCCAGCTGTGCGGCAGGACCAAACACCCAGTCAGGAGCGCTTACCGGCGCAGCCATCGGAGGACTCGCGGGGGCGATTATCGGCAACAATGTAGGCGATGGAGATGCTGGACGAGGAGCGTTGATTGGCGCCGCGGTCGGTGGCGCTGCTGGGGCCGCAGCTGGAAACGCCAAGGATCGCCAGCAAGGGCACGTTCGCGGGCGAGGCTATTAATTTTGGCCCAGCCCTCCTCTCAAGTGTCACAAGCAGCGGGTTTCACCGCTGCTTTTTCGTTCTCGATTTTCCGTCAGGATCACATCAATCATCTCTCAGCTTATGGTTATTCGTAACTACCTGCCACTTTTCCTGCTCNTTGGCACCATTACAGCCTTCACGCCAGCTAGCCTTGCGAATCAATTTGATCCCTTTGCTGCATCAGAGACCAAAAGCGATTCAAGCACTCTTGAGTTCCTCGCGGAGGCCCGTGAAGTCCCGTCTGGTGAGCCATTCCACGTGCTGATCAAGATGACCCATCCTCCCGGGTGGCACTCCTACTTTATTAATCCGGGTTATGTGGGCACTTCTCTCAAGCCTAACTGGGACCTTCCTCCTGGGTTTCAGGTGGAGCGGGTCGGATGGCCAATCCCTCACATCGGCACCACCGCAGGAAAAAAGACCTATGGGTATGAGTCCAACGTTTCCCACCTGTTCAGGATAACCCCGCCAGCTGGGCTGCCGTCTGGGACTCAGATGAAGATTGCCGCCTCTCCCCGCTGGCAGATTTGCGATGAGGCCAACTGCCGCCCCGAACCCGGGATAGGCGCCCCGGAAACCGCTAGTATCGTGACGGTCACAGTCGGACCNGCTTTAAGCTTGGTTACCGCGAATACCGGGGCTTTTGCAGAGGCTCGTGGCATGCTGCCAGGTGAGCTTCCTTCAGAGCTTAAGGTCCAAGCCCGAGAAAAGGAAGGCATCGTCACTCTCATCCTTTCTCCTGCAGATGCGGTCCCTGAAAAAACGATTCACTTTTACGACTTTGATCAGGTTCTTGACGCCCAGTCCGAACCCACCGTGGTTCGAGAGGGAAAGGAGGTCCGATGGAGTATGGCGCTTAATGCCGATACAAACCGCCCACTCGGGGAAGCGATTAGCGGCATCCTTACAATCGGTGAAGACGGCTACGAAGTAAACGCCTCGTTCGGGGGCCGGGGTGATGACCGTGTGAGCTTTGGCAATCTACTTGCGATACTCGGGGGTATGTTTCTCGGGGGCATGATTCTCAATCTTATGCCCTGCGTCTTTCCCGTGATCGGAATCAAGATTATGAGCTTCGTCCAGCAGGCTGGGGAAGATCGACGGAAGATTCTGAACCATGGATTTATCTACGCGGCAGGAGTAATTCTCTCTTTCTGGGTCCTCTCCGGCCTGTTGCTGGCCCTGCGAGAAAATACCATCGGCAACGGGGGACAGGAAGTCACTTGGGGCTACCAGCTACAGAATCCGTGGGTCTTATGGGGCCTCATGCTCGTGATGTTCGCCTTGGCCATGAACATGTTTGGCATCTTTGAGATTGGAGCCTCCGCAACCAGCGTGGGCAGCAATCTCACCCGTAAGCAGGGGTCCGCGGGCTCCTTCTTCTCCGGGGTGCTTGCCACCGTCGTTGCCACACCATGCTCTGCTCCTTTTCTCGGAGTCGCAATAGGAATGGCCTTCAACCTTCCTCCCCTCCTCTTCCTCGTGGCATTCACAGTAATGGCACTCGGCCTCGCCTCCCCTTACGTCCTGCTTTCTGCATTTCCAAAGTTAGTTGAACGCCTGCCTCGGCCGGGGCCGTGGATGGAATCTTTCAAACAAGCAATGGCATTCCTTCTTTTTGGTACTACAGGATTCCTCCTCTGGTCATTTCTCTCATTGAAGGNTGTTGGCCTCCCAAGGATGCTGCCAATCGTTCTTGGCCTAACCATGATCGCCATCGCCTGCTGGATCTATGGCCGGTGGTGTGTAGTGTCGCGAGCCAAGTCCACACGTGCCATCGGCTACCTTCTCGCACTCGCATTCGCCTACATGGGAGTGGTTCATTCCAAACCTCCGGCTGAAGCACTGAAATGGGAGATTTGGAGCCCCGAAGTGGCAGAGGAGGCCATCGCGGCTGGCAGACCCGTTTATGTAGACTTCACCGCAACGTGGTGCGCCACCTGTCAGGTGAATAAATCGAGAGCTTACAATGGAAAAGTTCAGGCCCTATTTTCTAAGTATAACGTCCTCGCGTTAAAGGCAGATTACACAAATTACGATCCTCGAATATCCACCGTCCTCGCTCAACTCAAACGACGCGCTGTGCCGGTAAATGCTCTTTATCGACCCGGCGAGTCCGAACCCAAGCTGACCAAGGAGCTCTTTGGCTCTACCTACATGGCCAACTTTATAGAAGAGCACCTCGGCACCCAGGAGCAGCGCTGACCTCTGCTCAGAAGTCTCGCCTAACAAAGATCACTAACGCCAGCCCTGCGACAGCCAATTCGTAGAGGAAGCTACTCCCCAGATCCTTCCAGACAGGGTGACGCTGATCAGCTGCCCGCACTATCTCGGAGTGGCGCTCCGGGATGTCGTCAATCGGATCCCGGAGCATTAAGGCCAGCAGACTCTTTCCAGCCAACCCTCCGCCATTCTCATCCACTACGATCAGGGACCGCATCTGCGCTCCTACCGCACGAGTCTTAGGCAGCGCGAGACGCGTTGAATCTAATACACCGTGGAGAGTCACCTTAAAGTCCTCTGAGCTCTCTCTGGGCTCGACCTCCTCGTGGTCTCCTTCTTTCCAGTCTGGTTCATATCCGAGTTGCGGAAGCGAGTAGGCTATTTCGTAGGTGATTTCCTCCCCCCACTCCACGAGGACCGATCCACCCCATACCAGCAGCGCCGCGAAGAGCCCCAGAATCATGGATCCTGACCAGACGGAAATAAGAACATGAGCAGCATAGACAAAGCTGAAGGACAACACGACCAGAGGAACAGCCCAGAAAACACTCATGTTCCAATCCCCGAAACGAAAACCAAGACTCAGGTAGACGATCAAACTAAAGGGCAGCACCTGCATCAGAACGAACAACAGGCTTCCAAGATATTTTCCGAGGAACAGGGTGACCCGGGACGGCGGCTTGGAAAGGGCAAAATCAATCGAACCCTTCCGGATGAATTCCGGAAAAATCGAGGCACACGAAATCAACCCGAGCACAATGGCGCAGAATCCCAGCCAGTACGGGATAATGACATTGGTAAAGAGCAGAAGATAGAGCTCTTTCGCTTCTGCAGTGCCCATACGGAAAAGCTCACTCTCAAAGGCGAGCAATCCGAAAAGAGCGGACACGCCCCCTTCATTGAAGCCAACCGAGGCGTAAATCAGACCGATCAACCCAGACAGGACCAAAACCACCCAGAAAAGCCGCCTCGCACGAAGCATTCTGAAAGAGTCCAGAAGAAGCACCCAGAGGACTCTCATGACCGCTCCCCTTCCTCCCTTAAGTCCTGTTTCTCAACGATCGACTCCATAAAGAGATCTTCGAGAGATTGGTGAGATTTTCTTACCTCAAGTATGACCACTCCGGCTGCGCGGAGAGAATCGAGGACCTCCTGGAGGGGACCGGGATCAGCGCCTTGGAGCGCGATCTCCCCCTCGCTGACAGAGTGCCCGAGCCTTCGAACATGAGAAGCTACCTCTTCAGGGAAAGAACCCTCAACGACCACATGAAAGCCACGACTACCTGCGGTCAAATCTGAAAGTGCGCCCTGACGGACAACCTGCCCCTCCTTCAGAATAGCAATAGAGTCGCACAGAGATTCCAACTCGCCTAGAAGATGACTGTTTACAAACACGGTCACTCCATCATCGCGCAGCTTTTGCAGAATATTGCGCATGTGATACCGGCCCTCCGGGTCAACCCCATCAGTAGGCTCATCAAGAATCACAAGACGGGGTGAATTCGCAAGAGCTTGAGCAAGCCCGATCCTCTGCACCATTCCCTTGGAGTAGGTTTTGATAGTTCGGTCTTCCGCTCCACCACTCATTCCTACCAGGTCGAGCAGACCGTCAACCTCTTCAGGTTTCACCCTGACGCCTGATAGTCCAGCGGCATAACCGATGACCTGCCTCCCTGTAAGGTAGGGCGGGAACCTCGAATGTTCGGGTAGATAACCGACCTTTCGAAGGGTTGGCTTGTGCCCGACCGGGTTACCGAGAAGGCAGCCACTGCATCTCGTTGGACGAATAATCGTTGTAAGAATCTTCACCAGCGTGCTCTTTCCAGCCCCATTCGGGCCCAGTAATCCGAAGATGGAACCCTCGGGAACTCGTAATGAAATCCCCCGTAAAGCCTGTATCTTTCCTCGATAGGTCTTTTCTACTCCCGAGATATCAACGGCGGATCCTGCCATGAGATTGTCCTTCTAGGAAAAGAAAGAGGGCTGAGCAAGGAGTGATCGCTATCAACGTTCATCTCCTTCCTGTTTGCACTAGAGCCGAAGACCCTCTAACTTCCGATCCCATGAAACCAGTTGCGATTACGACACTTCTGAGCATGTTCCTCATCGGCGCAGCTTCCTGTCAGGATAGTAGCAGCCAGAAATCCAGCAATCTCCCGAAAACTAAGATGAAAGAATTTGCAACTGACGCCAAAGGCGCCATTCCCGAGGGCTCGGAAACGATCTCACTTGGCGCAGGGTGCTTCTGGTGCGTGGAGGCCGTCTACCAGCAACTGGAAGGTGTCCATTCAGTTGTCTCGGGTTACATGGGCGGCCATGTCCCTAATCCAACCTACGAACAGATCTGCCAGAAGAACACCGGGCACGTGGAAGTAGTTCAGGTCGTTTTTGACCCAAAAAAGATTCCGGCTGCTGACATTCTGGCGTGGTTCTGGGAACTCCACGATCCGACCAGCAAGGACCAGCAGGGGGCCGACAAGGGCCCTCAGTATCGTTCAGCCGTATTTTATCATTCTGAGGAACAGAAAAAAGTGACCGAGGCGTCCATGAAAGAAGCTCAGAAACTGTTTACGAAGCCCATCGTCACCGAAATTCGTAAGGCCGAAAAATTCTGGGTAGCCGAGGATTACCATCAGAATTTCTATTTCCTCAATAAAAAGAAGAATGGCTATTGCCGCGTGGTTATACAACCTAAGCTGTTGAAGCTTAAGCTTAACAACTGAAGCCAGCGTTCGACCACAGCAGAGGGAAATTCAGCTACTGAACCGACGACCTCTGTCTCTGAAATCGCGCCAGGGTATCGACTCGATCGACAGATGCCTTTCATGATAAGCGCCTTGCATCTGGGCTGAAGGTAGTTAACTTTTGTTAAGTGCCTGCCGACTATGAATTTCAGATCGACCACCGCGTCATTCATGGCGCGGCTTGGGATCACGTAACCTTGGACGATCTCGAGCACTACATGGCCGATGCCTCCCGGCTGCCAGGCGATCTGAGAGGAGCGGTCGAGTATCTCGATCTCAGCGAGGCCATCACTCTTCAGGTCAGCACGGTTGGAGCCCTCCAGCTGGCGCCGTGGTATGAATCTTTGATCGATCGAGGCATCAGAGGATCTGTCATTTTCGCCCCGGATGAGGAAGTCTACGAGATCGCAGAGACCATCATCGCAACTTGTTCACTTGTCGGTGGTGGATTGCCGGACGGATACCGCCTTACGCCCTCACCAATTGCCCTGAGAAACGTCCACCATTTCCTCCGGCAGGGGTCCACCAGCGCGGACCTCTCTTACGCTGCCCGGGTCGCCTAGGGCGCATGTCGCTGAAAGGCACTGTCGAGACGCCGTGGCAAAGTGCGATAGCAGTGTCGGGAAAAAAATCCAAATACCCTTCGGGCAACCCTTCTGGCTATCCCCCAACTCAGGCCTACCAGTTCCGAATATCGTCAGGTGTCCCATTCTTTCCGTCCGGGCCGAGAGACCATAAGTCGAAGTCCGGGTTTTCCTGATCGGGCCCCCCTCTCTCGTTGCGGAAGCGCCATGCGTTTCCCCACGGATCGACGACCGCGACAGGCAAAGGTGTCCCTTTCTTGTCGATCAGATTTCTCGGATTGGTGTTTGGGTCTAAATCCGGCAAATATGGAACGAGACCCTCATCGGGACGCCCATCAAGAGCACCATCGTCAGCAGTTCCAGCTATTCCGTCGGCACCAACCCCATCGCAATACAGCATGCGGTAAATGATAAGCCCGCTCAGCGCCTCCTCGTCTCCCTCTGTCGTCTCCGGAAGAAAACCAGCGTCGGTCTGATATTCAGTGATCTTCATATTGAAGGTCTCCATCTGAGTCTTTGCCTTGTCGATGGCAGACTTCCTGTTCACGTAGGATGAGACCCCGATGACCATCCCTGAGAGGATCATAATAATGGTCACAACGGTCAGGAGCTCCACCAGAGTAAATCCACGGCAGTCGTTGGCTCCAAGTTGCTTAGGGGTGATTTTCATCTTGAGGTAGGATGATTCAGATGGGGTGGGAATTACTGCTGCATCTGCTGAATAATCTTAATCAGAGGTAGGAACAATGCAAATACAATTGCCCCAACGACAAGGGCCAGGAAAACGATCATTATCGGCTCCAGAACCGAGGTTAACGCTGTTACCGCATTATCCACCTCGTCGTCATACACGTCGGCAATTTTGAGTAACATCTCCGGCAATTGTCCGGTTTCCTCCCCCACGTCTACCATGCTGATCACCATCGACGGAAACGCCCCACTGGCTCGGAGAGGCTGTACGATCGATTCACCCTCTTTAACAGACTCATGGACCTTGCTGATTGCTTCGGAAATCACCACGTTCCCAGCGGTTTCTTTTGTAATGTTCAGCGCTTGGAGAATAGGAACACCGGAGGTCACCAGAGTTCCCAGTGTCCGGGAGAAACGCGCCACCGAACTCTTCCGCTGGATATCACCGAAAAGTGGTAATTTAAGCTTCAACTGGTCTACGAGACTCCGTCCTGTCTTGGTTCTGCCCCAAAACTGGAGACCAGCATATACCAAAAACAACCCGCCAAGAATCCATACCGCGTTTGGCAAAGCAGCAGGTCTCGCCATCATAAATTCCGAGAATCCGAAGACGACTTGCGAAATCTTTGGAAGCTCCGCACCAGCCATGTCCGCGAACATTTCTTTGAACTTCGGCACGATGAAGAGCATCAGGAAGGTCACAATCGCCACGGCGATGAACATGACAATAACCGGATAGACCATCGCAGCCACAATCTTGTTCTTCAACTTATGGGCTTTCTCCTGGTATTCAGCAAGACGGGTAAGAACCACTTCAAGGACACCACCAAGTTCACCTGCCTTCACCATATTGACATAAAGTTTGTCAAAAATTCTAGGGTGCTGGGCCAGGCTTTCTGAGAAGGTGGAACCTCCCTGCACGGAATCTGCCAGGGCGTTGATTGTCCCTCGAAGCACCATATTGGGTTCCTGCTTACCCAGAACCGTTAAGCCCCGGAGGAGCGGCAATCCAGAGTCGATCAATGTGGCAAGCTGACGCGTAAAGATCATCAACGCCTTGGGCTTGATACTTTTCCCTGTTGTCCCCCGGGCCTTCTTCCTGCCTCTAGCCTTCGCTGCAGCCCTTTTTCCTGCTGCACCGAGAGTTCCTTTTCCCTGTTCCACAATGCCAGTCGGATAAAGATTCTGGCTTCGAAGTTGGCTGGTTGCCTCGGCTTCGGATCCAGCCTGAAGCGTTCCGGTCTCCTGTTGTCCCTGCTGGTCGATCGCAGTATACTGAAAATTAGGCATGGGTCTGATTTGGCTTACGTTTTGGTAATGGTAGTGAAAAGAATGATGCAGAGCATAATTGAGGCCTTAGGTGTATTTGAGGACCTCTTCGATTGTTGTTACTCCCTCATAGATATTGCGTAGACCGTCTTCGCGCAGCGTGGACATTCCAAGCTCGATGGCCTTTTGCTTGAGAGCTACGGTCGGTGCACGATCGGTGATCATCTCGCGGATCGGGTCCGATACAGTGAGAAGCTCGAAAAGTCCACGGCGCCCCCTGAGTCCGCTCTCCGCACAGACCTCACATCCTCTTCCTGTATAGAAATGCTTGTCACCAAGCTCGTGGGCGGAAAGGCCCAGTTGATTGAGGACCGCCTCGTTGGGCTCGTAGCTATCGCGACAATCCTTACAGATCGTCCTGACCAATCGCTGAGCCAAAACGCCCTCCAGGGAGGCGGCAACGAGAAAAGGTTCGGTTCCCATATCGACTAATCGGGTAACGGAACCTGCTGCGTCATTGGTATGCAGGGTTGAGAGGACCAGGTGCCCGGTCAGGGAGGCTTGAATAGCGATTTGCGCAGTCTCCAAGTCCCGGATCTCACCGACAAGAATCTTGTCGGGATCCTGCCGGAGGAAGGCCCGGAGGATCCTTGCAAAGCTGAGGTCAATCGCTTCGTTTACCGGCACCTGAATAATGCCATCAATGTCATACTCTACGGGATCCTCTGCGGTGAGAAGCTTCGTGTCGATGGTGTTAATTTCCTTGAGCGCTGCGTAAAGCGTCGTGGTCTTTCCTGCTCCAGTCGGCCCCGTCACCACGAAAATTCCATTCGGCTTTTTGATGGTGTTGTTAACATACTCCTCTACGTGCTTCGGAAGTCCCAGAACGCTGAGGGACATATTGACATTTGACCGATCCAGCACCCGGAGAACTACACTTTCTCCGTATGAAGTTGGCAGCGAGGACACCCGCAGATCAACCTGTTGATCGCCGATCTGTTTTACGATTCTTCCATCCTGCGGCACACGGCGCTCAGCGATATTCATGTTGGACATCACCTTCACCCGGGACAGGATCGGAAGGGCGAGATGAATTGGAGGTGGTGCCATCTCGAAGAGAGAGCCATCCACCCGATAGCGGATCTTGAAATCTTTCTCGAAGGGCTCGAAATGAATATCCGAAGCGCGCTCCTTGATAGCCTGATAGATGACCAGATCGACATAGCGAACGATCGGGGCAGAGTTTGCTTCATCGGCAATTTCCTGCTCAGATAGCTCCTTTCCATCATTATCCAGCTCCCCGAGCAGTTCGGCCATTGCCGCACCCTCATCAGCACCCCCACCATAGGCTTCATTAATCTTCTTTTCGATAATGTAGTCGGGCGCCACGACGACCTTGACCTCCTTACCCAGTGCAAAACGCAGATCTTCAGGAGTCTGCGGATTCATCGGGTCCAGCAGAGCAACCGTGATGCCCTCTGCGTCAAAATTAATCGGTAATGCGCCATGAAGGCGCGCCATTGGAGCAGGAATGACTGCTAACAGCTCTTCAGGTGGTAGAAATTCAGAAAGATCGACAAGGTCTGCCCCAAGCTCCTGAGCGATGATCCCCCACATATCCTCTCGGGACTGAACCACCTGAAAATCTGTCAGAATATCCCCTACATCCTTCCCACTTGCATCCATCTCATGGAGCATGTCCTCAGCGAGAGAACTATCGATCATTCCCCGCGAAACGAAGATGTCCAAGACGTTACGATTTTCCATTGGTGTTTGGTAAAATAAGTTCGGTATTAATCGGCGTCGGACATCGTGACCGAAATCACCTCTGAGGCCGAAGTCACGCCGGCAAGAACCTTTCGGATACCATCCTCTCGCAGAGTCCGCATTCCAAGCTCGCGCGCCCGGCGGCGCAGTTGCGGAGTGCTCAGATTTTCGTTGATGAGATGCCGGACCTCGTCGTCGACTTTGAAGATTTCAAAAATACCCTGACGACCCCGGTATCCGGATTGCCGGCACGTTTCGCATGCCATGGGCCCCATGATGGAGCTCTCCTCAAGCTGAGCGGCATCCAGGCGCAACATCCGCATCTCAGCCTCGCTTAGCTCAGCAGGCCCTTTGCAATCCTTGCATAGAGCGCGAACAAGACGCTGTGCCATCACCGCCCGCACGGCTGAAGCGATCAGAAATCGCTGCACTCCAATATCGGCCAAGCGTGCAACCGCACTCGGGGCGTCGTTGGTATGAAGAGTCGAAAATACAAGGTGTCCGGTCAGTGAGGCATTGATCGCGATCGTTGCCGTTTCCACATCACGAATTTCTCCGACCATGATAATGTTGGGCGCTTGCCGCAACATTGCCCGCAGAGCTGCCGCAAAGGTCATACCGATATCCGATTTCACCATCACCTGGTTGATTCCGGGAAGCTGGTATTCGATAGGGTCTTCAACCGTGATGATCTTGCGGTCAGGCTTATTGATATAGTTCAGACACGCATAAAGCGTCGTAGTCTTCCCCGAACCGGTAGGGCCGGTAACAAGAATAATACCATCGGGAAGGCCCATCATTTCCCGCATGATTGCCTCGTCGTCAGTGAAAAACCCCAACTCCGGCAGCCCAAGAAGAAGCGAGGATTTATCGAGGATCCGCATGACGATACTCTCGCCATGGTTGCTGGGAACTGTGGATACTCGAAGATCGACCTCTTTCCCTCCGATCCTCATCTGGATTCGACCATCCTGAGGGATCCGCTTCTCGGCAATACTCATGGTTCCACTCATCACCTTGACTCTGGCCACAATCGCGGGCAGCAGTCGCTTCGGGTGACTCTCTACTTCTACCAGTCGGCCGTCGACCCGGAATCGAATACGTAAGGTCGTCTCCAGAGGCTCCACGTGAATATCCGACGCACGCATCCGGAAGGCTTCCAGAAGCATGTTGGATACCATCCGAATGATCGGAGCATCATTAGCGTCAGCCTCCTCCGTTTCACCTTCGGTTATAACCGTGAAAGAGGTGCCGGTATCCGTCTCTTCAGACTCCACCCCATAGTTGTCATGGAGAACCTTGGTAATCGCCGATGGTGTCGAAGAGACAAAGTTGACCTCGCGTCCCACTACGTGCGGCAGACTGTCCAAGGTTTCAAAGTCCAGCGCATCTGCTACCGCCACTGTCATGTAGGTTCCATCATCCTGAAGAGGTACAGCCTGAAATCTTTGAGCGACCTCCACATCCATCGCCTGAAACACTTGCTCGGTGAAAGGATGCCCACCCAGATCGACGTAATCTGTTCCTGCATTACGTGCAATTGTCTGCGCCACCTGTTCCTCCGTTACGTCTCCTACTGCCACCAGAAGATCGATGATTCCCTGGTTAGGACTCACACCGTCACGAGCTTTCGTGATTTCTTCTGGGGTCACAGCCCCCTCCTGAACCAACAGTTCGCTGAGATAGTCTTGATTTGAATACACGATTGGCAACAGGTAGATGTCACCCCGGGGATCCCGGAAGGGGTTAGCGGGGACGGCGAAGATGCTCAAACCGCCATCGATTGGCAATCCTCTATTTCCCCTGAAGTCCCCCAATTGTTACACTCCGGGAAGCCCGGCGAGCAGATGCTCTTGAAGAGTATCCATTTCATCCCGGGAGCTCTCGGTGCCATCCTCATACCCCACCAGATGAAGGATTCCGTGCACCAGATATAGAGTGACTTCCCGCTCAAGCGAAGAATTCAACTCCTTCGCCTGCCTTTGGGCAGTTTCGACACTGATGAGGACCTCTCCCTCGGAACCGTAGGGAAAGGTGATCACGTCAGTAGGGTCGGGATTGTCCATGAATTGTGCATGCACAAGGGATATCTCACTATCACTAATCAGCGAAACTTCGACAGAGTCGGGAGGGGTCACCCGTGCCAATCCTGCCTTCCCGATCTCTTCAAGAACAGCCACCCCTGCCCTCATCAGGGTTTCGACAAAAAGACTCGAAAGCATACAGATCTTCTGTCTGTCATAAACTTGAACCCGGGGGCGTGGCATACTTACACCTCGTCTGGCTCAGGATTTCCCCACGACCTTGCGGCGATGCCTCTCCCATTCCTCCACAGGAACCACGTTCCCTGTTCCTTCAGAAGGTCGCACCTCGTCTGATACCTCTGTTGTGGAGGAATCTTCACGCTTCGGATAATCGATGCGACTATGCATCATGCTTTGAAGCGTCTTAGAAAAGCTGTCACGCAACTTCTTGAGATCGCTGACAGTTAGACCGCAATTATCGAGTTGCCCATCCTTGATTCGATTAAAGACGATCTCATTCACCAAAGATCTTATCTTGCCGGGCGTAGGTTTCTGTAGCGTCCGTGCGGCACTCTCAACCGCATCCGCAAGAGAGATGATACCGCTCTCTCTTGTCTGAGGCGTTGGGCCTGGATAGCGAAAGCTTTTGGCATCAACCACAGGCAGGTCCTCAGGATTTTCCAGTCCTTCCTGGACCTTCTCCTCTTCCATCTTTCTCTGTTCCTCTGCCTTTCGATAAAAGTAATACACCAGTGAATTGCCGTGGTGCTCCCGGATGACATCAATAATCCTTGGATTGAGTTTACTCTTGATCGCCATATCCACACCGTCCTTTACGTGAGCGATAACCACCAATGCGCTCATTGTTGGAGTCAAGGAGTCATGGGGATTTGATTCCCCCTGATTCTCAATAAAGTAGGCGGGCTTCTGAAGCTTTCCTATATCGTGGAAGTAGGAACACACTCTGCACATCATCGGGTTGGCCCCAATTTTTTCTGCCGCCGCTTCTGCAAGAGAGGCAACTACCATGCTGTGATGAAAGGTGCCCGGGGCTTCCAACTGCATACGCCTAAGCAGCTTGTGATTCAGGTCGCTCAACTCCAGCCAGCTTATGTCCGTTGTCAGGCTGAACGCTGACTCCAACAGAGGAAGAAGACCACTAACAATCATTCCGGTAATCAGGCCAATCCCAAAGGCCGTCGCCACTTCGACTCCAATGTGTTGCCACTCGAGAATCCCTCCATCAGCCAACGACCCGAAGCTGATCATCTGAAAGGAACATGCAATCAGAACTCCAGCTCCACCAATGTAGAAACCTGCTCTTAGCAGTCTGCCCCGCTTACGGACCTGCAGTGTAACTAGAACTGCAACCAAGCCACACAGCACGCTCATTACCAAGAAGGGCAACACCGAATTCTGTGGCATCAGGAAAGCGCCCAGCAAAGATGCTGTAGCCACTGCATAAAGGCCAACCCCGGTTCCAAGAAGAACAGCCAGAATCATTGGCGCGAATGCATAGGGAACCAGCAGCAACTTGAAAGGATCTTCAAGTGAGGGGTTCGCATCGACCATGACATTTGCCAGCCAGATAGCAAAGAGCTGAAACGCCATGCCGCTCAGGACCAGAAATACGTGACTGTTTCGTCGCGTCACTTTGAAGAAAAGAACTTCCAGAAGAGCAATACACATTCCCCCGGCCAGCAGGCACGAGAATCCAGCTCCGAGGCTTGCTCCATCTTCAGCTTTTACCTNTGCAAAATTCGATGCCAGAACGACTGCAAAAAGAATGAACGTCAAATACAGGGCGTAGCGAATGACAATACTACGGTCGAGGCCGGNGGCCAACGCACGGTCAGAGTAGGTGCGACGCTTCTTACCTGAAGATAGCCCCTTCTGAGTGAGGCGCCGGCGCCTGATGGAATCGAAAAGCTCCACGGGTGAATAGGGACGTTCGGAACACTAGTTGGCGAGGAATCCCCGCGCTGCGGCGGCCCTCTTACCGGGGATTCCAAAAGTTTTCAACGTCATTCAACCCATCGCCGCGTCATCTTGACCCACTCGTGCCCTTATTGGACCCATTTTTATTGGTTTTCCTGTAATTTTCATAGGCATCAATTATTTCGCTGACGACCGCATGGCGGACCACATCTCCTCTCGAAAAGCGGATAAATTTTACTCCGGCAACATCCTTCATGGCAGCCTCAGCCTCAACAAGCCCAGAGGGTATTCCTTCGGCAAGATCTACTTGACTCCCATCTCCGGTCACTACGCAGGACGATCCTTCGCCCAGCCTGGTCAACAGCATGAACATTTGTTCCCTCGTGGTATTCTGGGCTTCATCAAGAATCACGCAGGAACTTGCGAGCGTACGACCGCGCATATAGGCAAGCGGTGCAATTTCGATTGTCCCATCTTCAAGATATCGATTTCCTTCCTCAGGCTCTAGGAGGTCATGGATTGCATCATATAAAGGCCGGAGATACGGAGCCACTTTCTCCTGCAAATCTCCGGGAAGAAACCCCAGAGCCTCGCCGGCCTCTACTGCAGGACGAGTAAGAATCACCCTCGTAATCTCTCCTCTTTTGAGACGACACAGGGCCATCGCCATCGCTAAATAGGTTTTTCCGGTTCCTGCTGGACCAATACCAAAAACCACCGGATGCGATTCCATTGCCTTCAAGTATTCAAGCTGGCACGGACTACGGGGCGTAACAGGCTTCCGGGTACGAGAACCAAGCAATCTGGTCGCAGCGAGATCGGACAAGCCCTTGCTCTGCCTTCCCGCAACCATATCGACTGCCTGACGGAAATCCCGCTTATGAATTGATACTCCTGAACGACGGGCTTCCTCGAGATCGGCGAATAACTTCTTTGCGAGGTCCAAACCCGCACGTGGGCCACTGAACAAGATCCAGCCGTCCCGGGTCACAACCCGTACGCCAAGGGACTGCTCGATGTAGCTAACCTCGCTTGCATCATTTGCGAAAAGAGAGTGTAGAAACTGGGGAGTTTCAAATTCCAGCTTCAGCTGGTTATCAGGAAGGGAAGACTGACTCATCGTGACGTGCGCATGGTTGTGACTCGACGGTTTATTCGACACAAGCTCTCAATCGCATCCNATCCCGAGGGCTGCCAAAGACAGGATCGCTGCCTCTTCGCATACCGGGCTGCAGAAGCGATGCTGGTCTTTATCGCAGGTCGAACAACAAAAGTACTGGCGATTACAGCGACTCCATCCGCAATTGACGTAGCGGTCCGAAGGTTCATCACAATGCAGACACCTGGACACTACTTTAGCTCCAGCGGTGTGATTCACCTCTACTGCTATTCTTTCATCAAACACATAGCACTTACCCGAGAACCCCTCTCCTTCTACCCCCTCCTCTTTCCCATAAGAAACGATTCCTCCATCGAGCTGATATACATCTGGAAAACCTTCGCGTAGAAGGAACCCGCTAAACTTTTCACAACGGATCCCTCCCGTGCAATACGTCATGATTTTTTTCCCTTCGAGCTGATTTCGGTTTTCCCTCACCCAGCCGGGNAGCTCACGGAAACTTTNGACCGGTGGTAAAAGCGCGCCATCGAAATGTCCCAGTTCCCACTCGTATTGATTTCGGGCATCTAACAATATCGTGTCATCCTCGAGCATCAAATTTNTCCACTGAACCGGGCTGAGATGCTTCCCGGTCGTTTCATCNGGAGAAAAATCATCTTCGCCAAGATCGAGGGTGACCACTTCCTTTCTGCGTTTGATACTCAACTTGGGAAAGGCATGGCCGGGAGCGGGATCCACCTTGAATTGGATTCCCTCGGTTCTGGGGTCGGTATTTAAAGCCTCCATATAGGCTTCGGTCATATCCTGACGCCCCGATACCGTTCCGTTCAGCCCCTCATCAGCAATCAGGATGCGACCTCGTAATTGTAGAGTCTCACACAATTCCGTATGCTCGATAAGATATCCCTCCGAGTCCTCTAAAGGCCGGTAGAGATAGTATAGCAGGATCTGGTAGGATTCTACGCTGATGCGTGAATTCAGGGTCTTGACCCCACTTTTGCCAATTCCAAATTCCCTGCATCCTGAAATAGAACGCGGATCAGCCGTTATTCAGGCATCCACTCCCATTTCCTTCAGTAAATCAGGCGCAGCTACAGGGAGAAGAGCAATTCGAGCCTCCGCATCCATAAAACCGTAATTTACGGGAGAGTTTCGCGCGTCGCTTCTCGACAACGCAGTCAACGTCCCTATCCTCCCCGCCCGCCGCTAAGCTAATGGCAAGTAACAACCAACCGCTGCCAGGATTCAGAGACTTCCCGCCTCGTGAACGTCTTCAGTCCCGGTATTTGTTCGAGATCTGGAAACGGGTCTCGAGGCGCTATGGCTTTTCCGAATACGAAGGTCCAATCCTTGAGTCGGCAGATCTCTACCTCAGGAAATCGGGAGGGGAGCTGGGTGAGCAACTCTTTCGATTCGAAGANAAGGGAGGAAGAGATGTCGTCCTTCGTCCCGAGTTAACTGCCTCCCTCGCCCGAATTTCTGCCGGGCAGCAGAGAGACTATCCCAAGCCCTTGAAGTGGTTTGAAATCGGCCGATGCTTCAGATATGAAAAACCACAGCGAGGAAGGTTGCGCGAATTTTATCAGTTCAATGCTGACATTCTCGGAGAGGCCTCTCCGGCAGCCGACGCTGAGCTTATCGCCCTCTCAATTGACGTGATGCGTGAACTTGGTTTCGACCAAGGTGATTTCTCAATTCGCCTATCNGACCGAGAGGCATGGATCAACTTTGCTCAGGACCACGACATCGTTCCCGCGCAGCTCGATTCTTTTCTGCAGATCGTAGACAAGATCGAGCGGGACCCGGCCGAAAAGATGAATGAAAAGCTGAAGGCTTTCTCTCTCGACTTGGAAACAGTTCGCCATTTCATCTCCTCCGCCGGGGCCTCCTGTTCGGAAAATCTGTCCGAGGTTCTGACCGATCTTCGAGCTCGCGGTCTTGATACATTCGTTGAAATCGATCTCTCGATTGTCCGTGGATTGGCCTATTACACAGGAGTGGTTTTTGAAGTCTTTGACTCCGCGAAGAATCTTAGATCGGTCGCTGGAGGAGGGCGCTATGACACGCTTGTCTCAATTATCACCGACGGCTCTACAGATCTTGCTGCAACCGGATACGCGATGGGCGACTGTGTGATTTCTGAACTGATCAAGGAGGTTCCTGCCGCCCTCCTTCAATACCAGTCATGGCTCCAGAGACAGGCGACCTGTGACGTCTACATAGTTATCGCCGATGAATCCAGGCGACCGAACGCACTCGCTCTTGGACATGCAATCCGCGACAGCGGTCTGGCTGCGGACTGGCCCCTTTCCCCGGTAAAGATCAACAAGCAATTCAAGGCTGCTGATCAAACCCTTGCACGATTCGCTCTGGTTGTCGGGAGCGAATTTCCAGACCTCAAACTCAAAAATCTCAATACGCGAACCGAGGAAACAATCCCGGCCGGAAGCGACGCTATTGACGTCATCAAGGCACGTCTCGCAGCGCCAGATGAACCTNTACTAGCCTGATTGAACGAATCATTCGGGCTCTACAGGAGAAGACATTCACAACCGAACCTCAATGAGAACACACCACTGCAACCAGCTACGCGCCGAAAATCAGGGGGAAACAGTAACCCTTACTGGATGGGTCAATTCATCACGGGATCATGGTGGCGTGATTTTTATTGATTTACGAGATCGCGAGGGGCTCACCCAGTGCGTGTTTCGCCCGGAGGAATCTTCCGAGTCAGCCAAGATTTCGCACTCCCTGCGCGCAGAAGATGTCGTGGAGGTAACTGGCCGGGTTGAACCAAGGCCAGAAATTGAGGGCAACAGCACCGTGAATCCGGATCTTCCCACCGGTGAAATCGAGGTTGCGGCGACCAATCTCACGATTATCAACAAGGCGAAGGTCCTTCCCTTTCAGCTCGACAAGGAACTTTCCAACGAAGACCTCAGGCTCAGTCACAGGTTCCTCGATCTCCGGCGCCCGAGGATGAATCAAAACCTGCGAACGCGTCACCGAGTCACCAAGGCTGCTCGTGATTACCTCGATTCCCATGGTTACATTGAGGTGGAGACGCCGATCTTATCCAAATCTACGCCTGAAGGAGCACGGGACTTCTTGGTTCCGTCAAGGATGCATCCTGGTTCCTTTTACGCTCTCCCACAGGCCCCACAGCAATACAAGCAGCTTCTGATGGTAGCTGGAGTGGAGCGCTACTTTCAGGTCGCCCGCTGCTTCAGGGACGAGGACCTCAGGGCCGACCGTCAGCCTGAGTTCACCCAAGTTGATGTCGAGGGATCCTTCACCGATCAGGAAGAGATCATGGAACTGATTGAGGGCTGTCTTGCTGCCATGTTCAAGGCAGGCCGTGACGCCGATATACCAAGGCCNTTCGAACGCATGACATGGCATGACGCCATGAACAAATATGGATCTGATAAACCAGATCGTCGCTTCGGAATTGAAATCGAAGACTTGAGCGATCTCTTTGCCGATAGCGGGTTCAAAGTCTTTTCCGGAGCGGTTAAGAATGGTGGAGTCGTGAAGGCCATCAACGCAAAAGGCTTTTCCGGGATCACAACAGGTCAGGTCGACAAGCTTACTGAAATCGCTGTAAACCACGGGGCGAAGGGACTCGCCTACATCCAGGTGCGCGGGGAGGATCCCTCCACCTGGCGATCGCCTATCACCAAGTTCTTCAGTGAAGAGGAGTTGAATGGATTGAAGGACAAGCTTAACGTGGCGGAGGGCGATCTGATTCTTTTTGCGGCTGATCAATGGGAGGCCGCCTGTGAAATTCTCGGCAGAATACGACTAGAATGCGCCCTAATGCAGGACCTTCTCCGGGACCGTGAGGGAGAGTTCGATTTTTTGTGGATTACCGAGTTTCCCCTGCTTTCCTATGATNAGGAATCGGGCCATTGGTCCGCTGTCCACCATCCGTTCACAAGACCTGTGGACGCTGATCGGGAGCAGCTCCAGCAGGGAAATTACTCCAACCTTCGCGCTCAAGCCTACGATGTGGTCCTCAATGGACACGAACTTGGAGGCGGATCTATCCGGATACATGAAAAGGAACTTCAGTCCGCGATGTTCACTGCACTCGGAATCAGTGAAGAACAAGCAGCTGATGAGTTTGGCCATATCCTCGAGGCCTTCGAATTCGGCGCACCGCCCCATGGAGGAATTGCGCTCGGACTGGACCGTATCGTGATGCTCATTGCCGGGGAGCAGTCAATTCGTGAAGTGATTGCATTTCCCAAGAATAATAAGGGCAGTGACCTCATGTCGACGAGCCCAGCACCGGCTGAGGCGGTTCAACTCAGAGATCTNCGCATTAAGACCACAGTTCCGGATTCCGCGCCCCGGGACTGAGCTGCGATCGGCTTCTTGCCAGCTTGCATTCCCTCTATTGAACCGGCACCGTCGTTCCTGCTTCTTCTATTTCAATCTTTCATGAAAAATTTCGTTCTCGTTCTTGTCGTTCTCGGAGTGACATGCCCCCTTTTGAAAAGTGAGGTTGGAGAGGATATCCCCTATGGTATCGAAGCGGTAACGGGGCTGCGCTCCGCCTACAGCTATCGAGGATTTGAGCTGGCCTCTTCCACTCTCGATTTTCAATTGGAAACCGAGGTAGCAATTAACAACGACCTTTCTCTGGCCGCAGGTGGATGGATCGCTTCCGAGCTGGGTGGGCAATTTGAGGAAAAAACTGGCTTTCTGGAACTCCGAACGACCCTTGGAGACGCTTTCACCGCGGGTGCCGCGGTAGGGTATCACGGCTACAGCAACAGCGTCATTCGGAGTGGCTTTGATCTGTCGGGAACCTTTACCTGGCATACCAAGACCGACTGGAAATTCTCAACCTCCGTGGCCCATGACTGCGGAGTGGGAGGATGGTATGGAGAGCTAGCGAGTCACTGGTATAAACGGCTGTCAGACGATGCCTTTCTGTCTGGTAAGCTCGGGGTCTCAGGCACTGAAGACTACTATGGCCTCTCGGGACTCAGCGAACTCAACGGGCGACTCTCCTTCACATACAACGTCAACACCATGCTCTCGGTGACTCCGTTCGTGGGCTACTCCCATGAACTTCGCCACCGCGACGGAAACGAGATCCACGCAGGCTTCTGGTTCGAAGTGTCTTTCTAGAGGGCCATTTGAGCAGGCCTTCGGTAACAGCGGAAGCAACCATCCCCAGCCTGATTATTCCTGATCTTTCGGCCGGCGCCCTCCCTCGAGCGGCCCGCGGCCCCGGGACCGGACTCGGTCTCCTTCATCGAGCTTTCCGCTTTGGTCTCGGTCCATTTGCTTGAAAAGATTTCGGAGCTCACTCATTGGAACACCTCGCTGCCGTGGGCCTCTGGACCACTCTTTAAAGGTCAATCCGCCATCCTTGTTGGTGTCCAACCTTTCGATTTCTGCAGGATGTAATGGGGAGCCAGCACGACGTGTGAAGTCGGCTGCTGTCAGAACCTTGTTTCCATCACGATCCATCCGTGAAAACATGGCTCTCACCCGGTCTGAACTCCACTCCCGGACTCTTGGATTCTGGCTAAACTCATCAAAGGTGATCCGCCCATCATTATTCATGTCGTGCCCCCTGACAGATGGCGGAATGGAGCTTGGTAATTCTGCTTGAGTAATCTGTCCGTCATCGTTCTTGTCGAGGTGGTCGAAGAGACGACGGCGCCCTGCCTCTCCCAAGCGGGACGCCCGTCCAGTTGATCCAAACTCATCAAATGACACCCTGAGATCCCCATTTTTGTCGTATTTGGAGATAAAGTCCTTCGCCGATAAAGAACGGGGACTTCTCTCGCCCTTCCCTTCCCTGATGAGGCCTTTTCGAGAGCCTTCCGAAGGGTCCCTCTCGCCGAAACCCTGAGCCTTGAGCGGTAGAGCCATCACGAAGAGAAGAAGGAGGGACTTGCGAAATAAGTTCATTAAAATAGGATAGTGAGGAAGGGCGGGTGGTCAGACTGAGGCCTAACGCTCTCCGCAGNATATAACCAACAAACGGACTCAAAGTTCCTCAATAACAGGAAATTCTGTGGAATTGCGCTATTGAGCTTAATCGAATGCAAGCCANGANCGACATCCCACAGCTTCTACGCCAGGAAACCCCCACCATTTCCTTCGAATTCTTTCCTCCTAAATCAGCCGAAGCGTCAGAGAGACTGTTTTCCACAATCCACGAACTGAAGCTGCTGAATCCCTCATTCGTCAGTGTCACGTACGGAGCCGGAGGTTCAACGCGCGACCTGACTCACAAACTCGTGCTTCGGATAATGGAGGAAACCACCATCCCTGCAATTCCCCACCTCACCTGCGTCAACCATAGTCGCGCTGAAATCTCAGAAATTCTCTCAGGATATGCGGACGCCCGAATACCGGCAATTCTTGCTCTTCGTGGCGATCCACCGGACGGCAACATCGACTACGACCGGGGCAAGGATGCATTCTGCCACGCTTCCGAACTTGTGGACTTTATCCAGAAATTTAACCAGGGAGCCAGCGATCCACGAAAGAAATTCGGTGTCGGCGTTGCAGGGTTCCCGGAGGGGCATCCNGACACTCAGAACAGACTCAGGGAAATGGAATACCTCCGGCAAAAGGTTGACTCGGGTGCCGACTACATCTGCACACAGTTATTCTTCAACAACTACTCCTTCCTTGATTTCCGGGACCGTTGCCGGCTCGCTGGAATCCATATCCCGATCATTGCGGGCATCATGCCAATCACCACAAGATCTGGNATGGCAAGAATGGCGGACCTTGCAGCCGGTGTTCAGTTTCCTGCTCAACTTCAGNGCATGCTTCTCGGATNAGNTNAGGACCCAGTTGCTTTTGAAAAAGCGGGGACGGAATATNCTATCTCACAATGTCGTGAGCTTCTCTCCGAAGGNGTGGATGGCATCCACTTCTACACTCTTAACCGTAGCCGTGCGACAGCACAGATTGCGTCTGCTCTCGACATCGNTCAAGAGTAACAGAGGGGGCGAAACCTAATTCTTTGCGTGCTCGATAATTTCCTTCGCCAGCTCCTCACCTGTTGCGGGCAGGCTCCCATTGAGATCGAGGTTCAACCAGCGCAAACCGCTTTGCTCGTCCACCGGAAACAACCCTGAAAGAACCGGTGATCGCGTCTCCTCGAAGGCCTTCGGATGAAGCCCCATTTTAACTGCCCCCACAAGGTAGGGAATACTCCTGTAGCTCGCTCTCGCCTCTTCTTCTCTCCGTATCACCTCCTGCCCGAAAACTTGGGATTGGAAAATCGTGCGGATTTTATCGTCGCTATCGGATNCCTCTCTCGCAGCTCGCGCCGCCGCGGCTAGATCGAAATCAGCCGCGGCGATTTCTGCACCTTGCGCCTCATCTTGAGAGGGCTCTTGACCGAGGTTTTCCGTCTTGTAGATCGCGATAGAAATCTCCTTTTCGGAAGGCCGCCTCGNCATGAACGCACCTTCAAGTTGGACATGATCCTGAGCAGAGAGATTGATGTCTGTAAACACAGCAACATTCTTGCCTGTCTCCATGGTGAACCCCCCAGAGCGAAAGCGCACCTTCTTGTAACTCCGGTAACGGTCAACCAGCGAAATGACATCAAGCAATTTGACTTCATCGGTCACAATGACCTCGTCCTCAGGACCCAGATTCACCTCAGCAGATACGGTGATCCCACTGGACCCGTATGGAGAACCTCCCAGCTGCAGCGTCCCTGAAATTCTACCCTGCAGCACTGCCGCTACCTCTGGCTGCACACATCCATTCAGCGGAAACCCCTCCATCGTTCCACTCACGTCAACCTGAGGGTTTACCATAGGTCCCTTCACCGTTCCGGAGAGGATGACTCGTCCAGCTCCCTTCCCAAAGTCTGCCNCAACGATTTTAATTCCGTCTTTCGAAACATCGACCTCAAGAGCTTCAATCGTCATATCTTTGAGCCAATTCTGGCTGAAACTACCCCCAAGCATTTTAAGTTTCCACCCGAACGCGGTCCGTTTGGCGCTGAGTCTCGTGTTTTTAACGGACCCAGCTGTAGACGCCGAGTATCCCCACGTAATAGAAGCATCATCTACTTCGACACGATCAAACTTAAATCCTTCTGCCGGCCGGAAGATTACCCCGAAGACCCCATGNGCATCAAGGGCCTCAGACCCTGATTTNACCTTCATNGACAAACGCTCTACATCGACCGAACCTCCCCTCCACGACCCCAGAGTGCCTGCCAGAATTCGCATTCTCGTTTTGATGTTTCGCGCACTAAAAAGATCAAAAAAAGNTCCCTCGGAACCCACCATTTCAAGGCTGCTTAGCTCAAGCTTTCCCTCTTTTCTTCCGGTGGGTCCGATTTCAGAGGATTTCGCGTTCAACCCTTCCTCGATGGCAACCCGGATCTCTTCCCCAAAGCTGGGAGCAAAAGGCCTCCGAAGAAGATACGCGTAAAATAGCACGAGTATCACGAGGAACACGAGGGCGACCCGAAGACCCATTCTGGTAACCCAACTCATTAAAGCAGAGGAGGCCCCGTTCCCNCCATGAACTAATTGAAAAAGCAGTCCCTGGCTGGTAACCCACGCACTCATACGAGCCCGGAATTCTTCCAATTTCTTGTGATTATACTGCATTTGTGACAGCCCGCNTCACNTGAGAGATAAGGTTTGAACCCGAAAATTGCCAATCTGATTTCGCTGGTGTTCGGGCTAGTCACCCTTTTCCCTCGCCGACAGCCACTCNCTCCACTATTCAACCGCCAGTGGATGATGATTCTTACAAGGTAAGGCTCGATATATTTGAGGGCCCTCTCGACCTCCTTCTTTATCTTATTAAAAAGGATGAGATTGATATTTACGATATTTCCATCGTGCGGATTACGAAGCAATACCTCGACTATATCGAGACCTTCAAGCTCCTCAATATCGACCTCGCCTCAGAGTTTATCGTGATGGCTGCCAACCTCATGTATATTAAGAGCAGAACGCTCTTACCCCGCAGCGAACAACCCCCGGAAGAAGACTGCGATGAAGATGATCCTCGGTGGGAGCTCATCAGGCAACTGATTGAATATAAGAAATTCAAGGACGCAGCGGGAACTCTGGCCGAAAAAGCCCGCGAGCAGGAAGACATCTTTGCTCACATCCCTGAAAAGCCTACGACGGCGAACAAGGAATCAGCCCCCTTGGCTGAAATTTCGATTTTTGACCTTATCCGGGCCTTTCAGGGTGTCCTGAAACGGTTTGAGGAAACCCATGATCTTGGTGACATTATCGACGATCGCTTTACGGTTTCTGACAAGATGGAGCTGCTGCTGAACAACTTCAGCCCGGGACAGACCATGTCTTTCAAGTCTCTTTTCGCCTCCGCTTCGACAAAGTCCGAGGTCATTGTGACGTTCCTCGCCCTCCTAGAACTGATGAAACTGAATCAATTCCTCGTCTGTCAGGACCAGATTCTTGGGGAGATCGAGATCGAACGACGAACTGGCACCTGAGATCACCATGGACCTGAAAAGCTCAGGAAGTCCCGAACGCGTCGCGCTTTTCGGTGGAACTTACGACCCTGTTCACCTTGGTCACATGGCAATTGCGAGGGCCGCGAAAGACGCTTTTAACCTCGATCTGGTTATTTTTATCCCATGCCGTCAGTCCCCTCATAAGGATGACTCTCCGATTGCCAGCCAGGCTCAACGCCTCGCGATGTTAGATCTCNCGCTCGCGGATGAACCATGGGCAGAGAGTAGTGATATCGAGCACCTCCTCCCAGAGCCCTCATTCTCATGGGTTACCGCCGAGGCAATGACTAGGCTGTATCCGAAAGCAAAACTCTTCTGGCTGATGGGAGCCGATCAGTGGGCTACCATCAAAAGCTGGTCCCGCCCCTCCTATCTCTCTGAACTGGTTGAGTTTATCGTCCATGATCGCAATCAGAAACTCAGCCCCGTATCGGGGTTCCAAGCACATCATATCGAGGGGCATCATCCCGCCTCAGCAACCGAAATACGAGAACAGCCCACAACTAGGATATCAGATGAATGGCTTCATCCAGATGTAGTGCGTTACCTGCAGGAGGAGTCCATCTACTCATGATCGACTTGACTTATCTGCTCATGAAAGAGAATGGTTGCGTTCCAGATCATTAAGATATGAACGCTCTCTTCTCCACGATTTCGTTGTCTGCGGCGCTGGCCATCCTTCCTCTGTGGTGCGCAGCGCAAGAAGTCTCGCAAGAACAGACTGCCGGCAGTGAGGACTTTGTCGCACAATGGCAGAAGGACTTTGAGTCTCTTGAAGCGACTAAACGAGTGGCCTATCGGGACAAACTGAAAGAGGCGGGTCGGCTGTTTAACCAGAAAAGAATCATCGAGTCCTTGAATGAGCTGGCGGAGGCTCAGAGAATCTTCCCAAATGACCCCGGCGCCCTCAATCTGCTGGGCGCCTGTCATGTCGAGTTCCGGAATTTTGCCAAAGCACGTAGCGCTTTTGAAGGCGCTCTCAAACTCCAGGGAGACTATTTGCAAAGCATCAAGGTTCTTAACGGCGAGGCGAGAGCTCTCAGAATCAAACCGGTTCTCAATATTCTTTTTAATCTTGTGGAGATGGACTTCGTGACGAGCCAGTGGGCAGATTGCCTTGGGCGTATTGAGGGGCTGCTACCGGACATGGATCCATCTGATCTCACGATGATCAGGCTGTTGGAGTTTAAATATCTCCTCTGCAAACTCAAGCTCGGTAAGATTGAGGAGGCTCGCACCCTCTCCAAGAAATACGATTTCCGCGATGATTATCCCTACTACTACTACGCGAATGCCGCCATGGCATACCATGACGAAAACGAGGCGGAGGCCGAGCGCTGGCGCGCCAGCGCTCGAAGAGTCTTCAGGCGCCCCTCCACNCTGGCAGCGTGGGAAGACACGATGATAGAAATCGGTTTCGTGAAAAGCTTCTACGGCGGAGTCGAGTAACCGGTTAGTCACCAGCAAATGGGATCTGTCCGGTCAGAGCCTCGGCAAAATCACCTAGAGGAAAGCAATCCACCTGCTCAAGTTTGATGCCGTAGAGATCAGCGATTTCGGGAGCATCGGACTCACGATAGATTTCATTGTAGTAAATTTCTTCAATCCCGTAGGAGCAGAGGGTCTGCATGCACGCGGTACACGGCATGGTGGTAGTAGCCACAATTCGTGCTTCTCCCCGCCTGAAAAGACTGCAGAGGTTGATTTCGGCATGGAGCATGAACTTCTGCCGACCGTTTCGGTCATTCCAGAACCCCGGCGGAGGATCGAACCCGGGGGCAAGCCCATTATAGGCTGTCCCGATTACCCTGTTGTCCGCATCCAGTGCGGCCGCTCCAACCTTTCGATATGGATCNTCCGAGCGCAGCGCTGCCACCTGNGCAAGCGCCATCGCATATTCAGGAATACTGATTCGATCTCCCACGCAGGTGAGTCAAGAACCGTTCGCCTTATCGATCAAGCCTCAACCCTATTCCAGAGCAGGCGAGGACTGGCTCCCTGCCTCTTCGGCAGGGGACTTTTCGCTACTGCGGTCCTCCTTTAACCAATCCGCAAGTATCGCTGGATCCGTCTCTGGCAAGCGACAGGTCTGACCCACACAGTAGTAAACCGTGGTCTTACCGGATTTAACCTCCTTCAGTTGTCGTGTGAACTCCGAGACCGGCCCTGTCGTTCCCACAACAAGGAGATTCTGCCTCTGCCCTGTCCATGCCACTTCAAGAAATTCCTCCCGTTGTTGAGAGCCCGCGATAACAATACGAGCTGGCTTGCCTACCATGAATGAAACTGCCTTGAGGCTCTCAGCCAACTGGGTCGGACTTTGCCTCAGGGTATCACTTACCGAGAGGAGCGACTTCCTGGCGACCTCGCGGTANGAGGGCTTACCCGTAATTTCCGCAAGCACCGCATACTCAAACCTTGCGACAGAACTCGGAGTGGGAGTCGCAGAGTCATAATCATCCTTGAGGCGGAAGACGAGATCTTCCCTGTCTTCTCCGTCAAAAAAACCGCCATTCATCTTATCGTAAAACAGGACGACCGCCCGATCCGCTAGAGTTACTGCCAGACTGAGATATGAGGGATTGAGGGTGGCCTCATAAAGGACCCTCGATCCCCGGAGAAAATACAAGTAACTCTCACTCTGCTGACTCCCATCAACATGGCCATCTCTCCAACGATGAGAGAGCGTGCTGGAGGCAGGATTCCAGAGCTTATTCACTATGAAGGCATGAGCGTTCTTGGCGGCCTTGAGGTAACGCGCGTCCTTCAGGATCCGGCCTGCTCTAGCCATTGCTCCGATCATGAGACCGTTCCACGAGGCCAACACCTTATCGTCGGTTGCCGGAGGCACCCTGAGCGATCTCGCCTTCTTCATTTTCTCCTTTGCTGCGGACAGAAGCTTGCGATCCTCGGGAGAAAACTTCCCGAGCTGCATCGCACGGTAGAGAACGTTTTGATCTTTGAGAGGCTCTGGATCGCTGTGATCCATGAAATTACCCGAATCTGTGATTCCGTAATGCCTTCGAACAACCACTAACTCCCTTTCGCTCAGGAAGGCCCTTAAATCCTTTACCGTCCAACACCAGTATTTACCTTCTTTACCTTCACTCTGTGCATCTTGCGCGCTGAGGAAGCCCCCGTCAGAGTGGGTCAACTCTGCCAGCACATAGTCAGCAATCGATCTCGCCGTAACCTTGAATTCCTCTTCCCCAGAAACTTGCCACGCGTCGACGTAGACGTCGAGAAGCTGAGCTTGATCGTAGAGCATTTTCTCAAAGTGAGGGACAAGCCATATTGGATCGACAGTATAGCGATGAAATCCTCCGCCAATCTGGTCATTNATCCCTCCTTCCATCATCTTCCGGCAGGTCTTTAAAGCGAACTCCCGTCCCTCTCCTTGTTGACTGAGCAGGAACCGAAGATGGGAAGGCTGGGGAAACTTTTGGTTCCTGCCCCACCCCCCGTTCACCTGATCAGCTCCCGCGAGAAATTTTGAAACCATCCCCTCTAGCATGGGGGCATCAAAGGAAGCTCCAGGATTCAAGCTTTGTATCTTGTCAAGGTGATCAGTAAGCTTCTTGTGGAGGTCGGCAGTCTGAGCCTCTATGCCTGCCCTGTCTTCAACCCAAAGCTCATGCAGACGGCTTAGAACCGTCATAAACCCAGGCCTCTCTCCCTGATCCTTCGGTGGAAAATACGTACCGCCATAAAGAGGCTTCAGGTCAGGCGTGAGGAACATATTCAGCGGCCACCCTCCACCCTGGCCAAACATGGCCTGAAAGCTGGTCATGTAAACCTTGTCCACATCGGGACGCTCTTCCCTGTCCAACTTGATACTGATAAAATGTTTATTGAGGAAAGTCGCAACCTCATCACTCTGGAAGGACTCCCTTTCCATCACGTGACACCAGTGACAAGTCGAGTAGCCGATACTCAGCAGAATCAGCTTTTTCTCATCCCGGGCCTTGGCAAAGGCCTCCTCGCCCCAAGGATACCAATCCACCGGGTTAAAGGCGTGTTGGAGAAGGTAGGGCGACTTTGATTCAATTAAGCGGTTAGGCTTAGAGCCCGAATCCGGGGTCTCCCGCGCGGTGCCAGCAAGCACCGTTGCGAAGAAATACAATCCCGTCGACCAATGTATGAATCCGACTCTCATGCCCAAACGCTAACCGCCAGCTCTCCGCGCGCAATCGGGTAATTTTTTCAGTATNGTCGTCCTGTTTTTCGCTGATTTACCGTTGTTAATAACTTTTAAGGGTCTTATTTCCCTTATATTTAGCATATTATGAAAAACATGAAAAAAATACTGTCTTTACCCCTGAGTTAGGTGTTTACTCCAACCATTACAACGAAGGCCGCGGTGAGAGCCGTTGTTTTCGTGTAAGGGTGAACAGCAGTTGTCAGCCGAGCATTACCGAAACGTGTGCAAAGGTTGATGGACTCTGTAGAGGGGGGCGAAAGCCCCCCTCTACTTGTGTCCAGACATCGTAGTCGCATTCCCCCTTTTGCCACAGCCGCCATCAAACACCCCATCTTGGCTTGTGATCCCCCTTGATCCTTGGCGACTCCCTGCTTTACTACGCCTCCCCCGGACCACCGGCTGAATAACGAAACACCATTCCTATGCTTGAGACCTTTCGTAAATACACCATCTCCATGATTGTTGTTCTGGTTGTGGTTTTTGTCGGCCTTGTCTTTTTCGGGGCAGGATCCAGTGGTTTCGGCATCAGTGGCCCCGCTGTTCTTGAGGCCTATGGCCGAAAGTTTGACCAGCGCCAACTCAGGAAATTTGAAGAGAGGCACACCCGACTGATTACCCGTCTCTCTCTCAGCGCTCCCGGAGACACTCAAGCCCTTGGAGAATACGCTAGAATCCTCGCAGGAAGTTCCGGTCTTGGCGGTTCCTCCAAGGATTTCGTGATCAATCGGCTCACCTTACAGAAGGCCATGGCCGATTTTGGCCTGCAGGCCTCTACCGCCGAAGTGGAAAGCTTCATCAAGGAAACCTTATTCTGGCAGGACAGCGGCTTTAACGTGGTTGCCTATGACGATTTCGTGAAAGTCGAAATGGGGGCTCTTGGAGCCACCGTGAAAAACCTGAATGAGCTGGTAGCAGAGGTCATTTGCCTGACGAAGTTGCAGGAGGTTCTAAGCGCTGGAATTGAGGTGTCCAGAGATTTGACCAAGATTGACATGCTGAGCGCACAGCAGCGTATCACCTACGATGTTCTCAGCTATCCTGTTACAGGTTTCAGAGACAAGCCCATGCCCACNGAAGAGGACATCGAAAGTAAGTGGGAAGAGACCAAGGCGGATTACCTTTCCAACCCCAAACGTAAGGTCACCTACGTTCTTGCTGCGCCGGATTACGACTCAATGCTGAAATCCAAGGCTGCAACCGACGAAAAGCCGAGCGAGACAGAAGCGGATAGCATTGCCGCTCCGGCTGAGGAGTCGGGTTGTCAGGAACCTGCCGAACAACCTGCAGAACAACCTGCAGAACAACCTGCCGAACAACCTGCCGAACAACCTGCCGAACAACCTGCAGAACAACCTGCAGAACAACCTGCAGAACAACCTGCAGAACAACCTGCCGAA
>PARF01000023.1 GCA_002709915.1 Roseibacillus sp.
ATCGGTCCGCGTGCCTCCTCAAGCGAAATGACCCCGTCTCCGTTGGTATCCATTCTTTCCAGAATCCGTTCTGCATCAGGTCGTCGGCGTTGGCCGAAGCCTCCCCGTCCGCCAGGTCGCTGGCGTCTGTCAAGACCTCTGTCTCCTCCGGGGGATCGCACCGATCCGGCATCCCGGTCACGTCTGAATTCTATCTCGTAGCGATGGGTGACGGGCCGGCACCATCCTTCCTCGTCATCACAGGCAAAATAGGAGACCTTCAATTCGATAGGTTGCTCAATTCGTCCAGAGGAGGAATCGACCTCGATCAGGAATTCGCGTGGATCAATGTCCGAGGGGACATTGACCCTGGGGGCGGACCCTTTACTGGTGCTCATCTTGATTTCCTTGGGAGTCTTGAATTCAAAATGAAGGGGGTCTGCAAGGTTGTTCCAATGCACTGTGTGGACAGGGTCAAGGTGGAAGCCGATATGGAGTTTTCCCTTTCCTTGGTCCATCAGTCCCCGGTCGGCCTCGGCACGGAGCTTGACATAGAATGTCTCCTTCGCCTGTTCCTTGTCGCCCTTTGGAGAGATGGGACGGACAATCACTGCTATTGATCCTTTGGGTTTTTGCGTCCGGGGGACGATGCCGCTGGCGATCTTGCTCGTCGGGGCGGCCTTGGTCCTTCGATTCAGATCGGATGGTGAGGTTACCGTC
Organism: Roseibacillus sp.; assembly: GCA_002709915.1. Taxonomy (GTDB): domain Bacteria; phylum Verrucomicrobiota; class Verrucomicrobiia; order Verrucomicrobiales; family Akkermansiaceae; genus Roseibacillus_B. The sequence continues at coordinate 700 of PARF01000023.1, forward strand.
TTTGTCTTCCCGATTAATCTCTTGAGGTCAGCTCTCAGGGTTTCAGGATCGCTCCAGCTTCGGGAGACTAGAATCCTGCCTTCCGGGGAAATAATGAATTCCGAGTTGGGCCGATCGCCAAGTGCATGCTTGAGATCGTTAGTCATGGTGTCGGCAAGCCATGGGATTTGCGTGTCGAGTTGCCTGCGGGCTGCAGAGACATGCTTGAGTCTCTCCTCGATCGTAATTGGCTGAACCAGTCGGTCGCGCTCTGGATGGGCCAGCGCTTTGTAGACGTAGTAGAAATCCAGTTCCTCACTCTTCTCCCTGTAGTCATGATGAACAGCCTCCAGACCGGAGACATTACGAAGGAAGGGAGGTCATGTCAGGCAGCCGAAGACGATCACGGCGTGTCGGCCCTTGAGCTTCTCCCGAAGGGCGAAGTTGCGCCCCTCGGAGTCGAACACGCTCACGTCGGGAATCAGGCTGCCAACCTTGGGCATACTTTCGGCACCGCCCCGGCGTTCACGGTCCTGCCCCAACACCACAGATTGCAAGGAGCAAGTGGTTAACAGGACCGCCGTCAGGGTAGCGTATTTGTTCATCGTGCCTCGAGCTAACAGACCATTGGTGAATTTTACAAGTATGGGAGCTGTAATTCGTTGATTTTAAACGCTCGGATGGCGCGCAGGTGTGATGCATCAACGTGAAAGAAGCCGACGAACCTGTGTTCATGGTGGGTCCTATCTTAAAAACGCGAAAAACTCGCATTTGGGACTTGATTACATCTACGATTAGGAAACTATTGCGAGGAAATTGCATTAACACTTATGAAATCCCTTTTCAGCTCTTTTTGCGTTTTAAGTCTTTTAGCGAGTCAGTGGTCCCTTGGCGCCTTGTGGCAATCCGGGCATGGTGACATCGGTATTGGTTTCGACGGGGTCGATTGGGATCCACACTTCCACTTTCACGAGGAAGAAGGTGAGCATGAAGGAGAAGAGCACAAGGACGACGACCACGACGACCATGATGGCGACGAGGATCACGACCACGACCACGACCATGAGGGGGATAATCACCCCATTATCGATGGTGAGGAAGCCACCCAGGAAGAGTATGAGATCGACGCGCTGTCTGTCAGTGTTCCCGGGCCGACTCTTCCAGGAGCTGGAATCGCAGATTCTGGAGCTTCGAGCGTTTATGTTCTCGCGCAGGATGAAAGTCTCGCAGTGGCCCAGGGAAGCCCTTGGATAGGCTTGGCAGTCGAAGAGATCAGTCCGGGTTTACTCTTGGATGATGTGGTAAACCTGAGTTTGGTAAACGTCTCCGGGCCCGGTGTGTTTTCACTCTGGTCTACCGATGCGTTCGGTGGAGACAGTGTCCTTATGTCGAGCGCCTTGGGCTCTACTGCCGCTAATGAAGTCGCTCTGGCACTTGAGCCTGGTCACTATCATTTCAACATGGGGTTTAGCGAAGAGGGAATCTATGATGTGACTTTCAACAGTTCAGGGACAACCGTCGATGGTGTTGAGACTGGCACTGATTTCACGGTGAGTTTCAACGTAGTGCCGGAGCCGTCCTCTGTTCTCCTGCTTGCCTTAGGGGCGTTTGTAACACTACGCAGGAAGAGATTGTAGAGGGCAAGGCCCCCGGGTAAGGCCCGTAAATCAGAGGGCAACATGAAAAGGTGTGGCTTCACGATGGTTGAAGTACTGGTGGCAGTAGCCATCATAGCTGTCCTTGCTACTCTTGGGACAAGCGCGGTGTTTGCTGGTCTTTCTCGAGCAAAGCAGGTCCATTGCGCTAACAATATGCGCCAGATTGGCGTGGCCTTGACTGCACATGCTGTAGAAAACAACGGGTTCTTCCCAGAAACGACTCATACGGTAGCGGTGAACAGGGCTTGGATTGCCGCGCTGGAGGACGAAATGGGTCCCAACTATGATGAACTACGCCTTTGCCCAGCAGATCCATTCAAAGAGGAGCGACGGGAGCGAGGAGGGACAAGCTACATCCTCAACAGTTATATCTTTGTGCCTGAGATCGGTCCTTTTGGCGAGGAGCTCAGTTCTCCATGCAATAACATGCAGTGCATAGAGGAGCCCGCCCGCACCTTGATGGCCTTCATTGTCTCTGAAGGGCAGACGGTAGAAGCTACGATGGACCACACGCACTCGCGGGGATGGACAAGAAGCTGGGAGAATGTCTTGAGGGATATCCAACCAGATCGACATCGAACCGGACGGCCAAACGATGACCACTCCAGGGGATCAGCGAATTATCTCTTTATAGATGGTCACGTCGAGACTTGGAAGGCAAGCGACGCGAAGCAACGTATCGAGTCTGGCGAAAATTTTGCCGAGCCTCCGCATTTACGAGAGAACACCTGAGCAATGAAGGCAATTTCGAACTTTAGCAATTGGAGAAATCATGCCCGACAGAGCTGGGTGGTCCTCGTTGGGGTTCTCTTGATTCAGGGAGTGCAGGCTGGAACTCTCCTGAAGCGAATTCACGTCGATCATGCCTTTCGATATCAGGGAGCAGGGGACTGGGAGATTGTGATTCATGGGAACGATGGAGATAGTGATCTCGACCCCGAAGAAGCTGTATTGGTTGTAATCGATCAGCCATTCCCCGGGGAAGGAGGCAGGGCAAATCGTCCACCGAGCGAGCAATGGGACTTTCTCGGGGTTGGGGGAAATGAAGAAGTCTGGCTCATTCCGCAGGCCTTCTCTCCTCTCATCTGGCCGGGATTCCGCTCAGAGGGTGCTTTTGCACGGTATTTCAATGGTGATTCAAGGTTGGGATTTTCGGCGCCATTTGTGAGGCTTTCGGTTGAAGGAATAAGCTATTCGGGATTGGGAAATGGCTATTTTTCAATGTGGAGTAATCAGACCGGAGGGGTTACCAAGCTCTGGATCTCGAGCGCCGATGGAATCACGGAGGAAGACGCCTACTATTTTTCATCAGGGCACGCCCACACGAACATAGGTTTCAGTGATCCAGGAGTGTATCGCGTCGACTACCAAGCATCGGCTTTTCTCTCCAACGATGGAGGCAATCCTCTGGTGGGGACTGAGGCGGTAACAAGTCAGGTGCAGGGATTCTACTATGCGGTTGGAACCTATGCTGAGTGGAAAGCCACCTATTTCGCGCCGCATGAACTGGTTAGTGAGAATCCTTCCGATGGTGTTCCGACCGCTACGGCGTATGGATCTGATAGTGATGGGGACGGAGTACCGCTGCTGCTCGAGTATGCGTTCAACCTTTCGCCAGTGGAGGCCGATCAAAAGATTCTAACTCCGGGTTCGGAAACCGGGGGCCTGCCGCGGGTGTATCTTGATGGATCTGGCACGGAGGCTCGATTGATAATTGAGTATTTTCGCCGTCGTGCTGAGGGATCTCCCCGCCTTTCTTATTATCCAGAGTTTTCTTCCACATTGGAATCAAGCTGGCAGAGGGCTGTGAGAGAAACCGTGGTGACTATCAATTCGATCTGGGAATTGGTTAGGGCTGAAGACGGAGCTAATTTAAGCGGGGATGCTGCTCGCTTTGGGCGGGTTAGGGTAGAGCTGGAGTAGGGTCTTGGTGAAAATGGATTCCCGGAATTAAAGGCGAAGGGTTTCGACCTCGTTCCGGGCGACCTTGATAAACACGTCATCGAGGTCTTTGCCTTCAAACCGGGACTTGATCTCTCCCGCCGTCCCAGAAGCAAGAATCCTGCCTTGGTGAAGAAAGAGGACGCGGTCACAGACTTCCTCGATATCGCGCATGTTGTGTGAGGTATAGAGGATTGCCGGAGAGCGTTCTTTCTGAAGACGGCGAACAAGNTTGCGCACCTTATCAGCAATATCAGGGTCAAGGGAGGCAGTGGGTTCGTCAAGAAGGAGCAGTTCTGGATCGTTGAGCAAGGCCTTGGCAAGATTCACCCGGGTGCCCTCTCCTGCGGAAAGGCGACCCGTAATACTGTTCCGCAGGTGATCAATGCCAAGCATCTCAAGAAGCTCTTCGATTTTTTCCCCTGATTTTTTTACTCCGTAGAGGCCGGCGAAGACCTGGAGGTTTTGCCAGACCTTTAGATTTGATGGAAGATTAGCATAAGTCGTACAGAAATTCGTCCGCTTCAGAATCTCAATCCGGTGCTTCTGGAGGTCCTTCCCGAAGACGTGGATACTTCCTTCATTTGGGATGGTAAGCCCCAGAATCATGTTCATTACGGTGGTCTTCCCGGCGCCGTTNACTCCCAGAAGACCGATGACCTCACCGGCTCGGACCTCTAGATCAAGGCCGTCCACCGCAACGATGTCTCCAAAGCGCTTAGTAAGAGAACGAGCCTGAAGGAGAGGGGGATTCATAGGGAAACAGGNTTTTTGAGCGGCCGAGGAGGGTCTTAGCCGAGAAGCTTTTCTCGGATGGAATCCGTGACCTGCTTGGGATTGGCCTTGCCTTTCGAAGCCTTCATGACTTGGCCCGTCAGCCAGTTAACAAGTTTTTCGTTACCGTCTTGAATCTCAGAAACCTTGTCCGGGTTGGCAGCGATTGCTTCGTTGATCAGGGCGTCGACCGCTCCGGTATCAGCAGGTTCGAATCCCAGATCCTTGGCAACCTCGGCAGGACTCCGGGAGGGCTCTGTCCAGAGCNTATTGAAAACTTCACGAGCCTGATTATTGGAAATCGTTCCTTCCTCTATGAGGTCCACTATATTGGCCAGCTTCTCAGCAGAGAGGGGACAAGCCCCGGGGGTGAGGCTATCCTCATTGAGATGTCGTAGAAGAGTATTGATTACCCAGTTGGCGATTTTCTTGGGATGCGCCTGCGATGCTTCAGTGGCGCTCTCAAAGTAGTCTGCGAGTGAGCGGTCAGAGGAGAGGACATAGGCATCATAACTCGTTACCTCAAAATCTCTTTCAAAACGTGCCGACTTGGCTGCAGGGAGCTCGGGTACATGGACTCGCACTTGTTCGACGATATCTCCTGTCCGAACCGGAAGGAGATCAGGATCAGGGAAATATCGATAATCGTGGGCATCCTCTTTTCCCCGCATGAACTCTGTTACCCCGGCATCATCATTCCATCGCCAGGTAGCCTGCGCGTGTGTCCCTCCTTTCTCGAGAACCGTGACCTGACGCTCAATTTCATGGTGAAGAGCACGCCGCACGGCAGAAATTGAGTTCATGTTCTTGAGTTCGATCTTGGTCCCGAGTTCGTCGGTATCTTTTTTACGAACGGACACATTCACGTCACAGCGCAGTTGCCCCTTTTCCATGTCAGCATCTGATATCTCTCCATAAATGAGGATTTGCTGGAGAGTCTTGAGATAGGCGAAAGCCTCTTCCGGTGTTTCGATTTCTGGTTCAGAGACAATTTCCATGAGAGGAGTCCCGGCACGATTGAAATCAATTACACTGGAATTAGCCAAGTGAGTGGATTTCGCGACATCCTCTTCAAGATGGATACGGGTTAGTCCGATTTTTTTTCCTGGGTGAGCAATGTCCTGCTGATAATCCTTGGGNTAGCTGTGGTCAGGCAATGGGACGCAGCCTCCAAGACAAAGTGGCAGATCAAATTGTGAGATTTGGTAGTTCTTGGGCATGTCAGGATAGAAATAATTTTTTCTATCCCACTTGGATATTTCCGGGGTCGTGCAATCGAGAAGTAGTCCAGCTAGGATGGTTTGCTCGATTGCGACNCTGTTGAGAACGGGAAGAGCTCCGGGAAGGCCCATGCAGGTTGGGCATACATTGCTGTTCGGTTCTTCTCCAAAGCTGGTTCTACACGAACAGAACATCTTGCTCCGGGTCTTNACCTGGCAGTGGACTTCGAGCCCGATAGTAGCGATATAGTCCTTGTGCATCGACAGGAATGGGGAGGCAACGTTCGTGTATTAGGACCGAAGTGTGAGGCCCGGGGGAGGCAAGTGCAAGGGCGGGAACCAAGCAGGATCTCCGGGGTTCAATAATCAAGAACCTCTCATGTCAGGACGATACTGCACGCTGGAGTTCAGACTTTAATTGCCTTCTCGAGCTGGCAGCAGCCCGATAGCAGCTTCGATATCAAGATCGGCCAGCTTGGAACGAGCGTTTTCCTCCGCGCAGACTTGCTTGATTGAGTCGGAATTGAGTAATTGAGCAGTTTGCCCCTGACTGTAGAGAGCTTTCAGCTGAGCTTTCTGTTCCGTTAGCAGATAATTAATCTGAGCCTGCTTAGCTGCTGCCCGGACATCCGGCTCCAATTTAGCGCGGGTCCACACTCTTTCGTTATCAACAAGAAGGGTAAGTTTAGATAGATTTGCACGGGCCCGGCTGTTGAGAAGATCGAACTTCTCATGGAATTGTCCAGCGAGGCTGGCATCCACCTGTCGTTTCANTTTTGAGAGAGCAGGCTGGGCGGGCTGCTTGGAAAGGCGCTCTCCGGGACTCGAGGCATTAAGCCAATCCTTGTTGGAGAGTGCTGCCCTCACCCAGTTCAGTTCATCGAGGGTGCCTACGTAGCGAATTCCAGAAAGGCAGAACCATGTGAAGGCAACCCCCATGACAAATCCGAGGATGCCTCCGCTTGGAGTGAATTTTCTTTTTGCGCCCTCTTTTGACTTTGCGGGGGTCATTACGATTCCGAACAGAGCGCGGGAGACAAAGAATGCGGCGAATCCAATTATGAGCCCGACGGCAACAGACATCCATGGATCGGGATCATCAATCAGGCGTCCAGCCCATGATGGTCCGTTCTGAAATCCCTTAAAGCCAGCAAACGCTCCAATCGAGAGAGCCATGAGGCCAAACGTCATACGCATAAATCCCTTGAGCAGGCCGATAACAATGAATGCTATAATAATTAGTCCGAGGACGCCGTAAATTGAGAGATCAGAGATCGCGAACATATCCGAAAAGACGAGAAATTATTTGGAAGCAGCAGGCAGGACACCGCATTGGGCCCTGTGACGGAGCAGGTGATCACAGAGGACCAGAGTCGTCATCGCCTCTATCATGGGAACGGCGCGTGGAAGAACACAGGGGTCATGTCTGCCGCGACCTTTCAGTTCTGTGTCAGAGCCGGTGTTGCTGACAGTTGCCTGCTCGGTCATAATGGTCGCCGTCGGTTTGAAGGCGACTCTGAAGAGGATCGGTTCTCCGTTAGAGATGCCTCCTTGGACGCCTCCTGAATGATTGGTCTGAGTCCTCACTCTGCCATCTTCCATGTAGAAGTGATCGTTATGTTCCTTTCCTGTGAGCAAAGTACCCTTGAATCCAGACCCGATCTCGAATCCCTTGGTTGCAGGGAGACTCATCATGGCTTTNGCGAGTTCGGCTTCTAACTTGTCGAATACTGGTTCTCCNAGGCCCGGCGGGCAACCGCGAACGACGGCTTCAACTGTTCCACCAAGAGAATTTCCCTCACTCCTGGCCGACTTGATCAGATTGATCATTTCATCGACTTTGGANAGATCCCCAGTTCTTACGANGTTGCTTTCAATCTGCTCAGATTTGATGGATTCAGGGTCCACATTAGCTTCCAAATTCTGAATCGAAGAGACCCACGCAAGAATTTCAATTCCCGGTGCGAGGGCATTGAGGACCTGTCTGGCGACTGCGGCTGCTGCAACCCGCCCTATGGTCTCTCGTGCGGAGGCCCTGCCTCCACCCTGCCAATTTCGAATTCCATACTTCGCATCGTAGGTGTAGTCCGCATGTGAGGGCCGGTATTTTTTCGACATCTCCTCATAAGCCGCAGGACGAGCATCTTTATTTCGCACCAGAATAGCGATAGGGGAGCCCAAGGTAACGCCCTCAAATACACCCGAAAGAATTTCGCATTCATCAGCCTCATTCCGGGGAGTTACAATCTCACTTTGCCCTGGCCGTCGCCGGTCCAGTTCGCGCTGGATCTGCTCTTCGGCGAGAGGAATTCGAGGAGGGCATCCATCGATTACGACTCCTACCCCACCGCCATGGGATTCACCCCACGTAGCAATATGAAAGCAACGGCCAAGGAAACTGGACATCGTGAGCACTTTAAGGGTATAAGATTATCAAGGCAATCACTGCTTCGGAATGATTGGGGATGGGGTCCCGGGATGGGTTACGGATCGCTTTCCCTTGTTCCGGGCAAACCCCATGGTAAGCTCGATACTTGTAGTGCCTGAGCAGGTTAATAAATTGTTACTGGATTGTCCGGTTCTCGTGTTGAATCGTCTTTGGCAGCCCATTCACACTTGCTCAGTCAGGCGGGCCATCAGGCTCGTGTGTCTCGGGCATGCTCAAATCGTTCAAACCGACGGAGAGGCCCGGTATCAGACTCACGACCTGATTTCGTGGGCGGATCACTCCTCGGGGCATTTAGCAGGAGAGCTAATCAGGACCGTGCGTCACGCGTTCCGAGCTCCAAGAATTATCGTACTGGCCCTTTACGACAGAATCCCCCGTAAAGAGGTGAAGTTTACCCGGCAAAACGTATTTCTTCGGGACGATTTGGTGTGTCAATATTGTGGACAGAGGTTCGTGGAGCGCGAGCTCAACCTTGATCATGTCGTGCCACGGGATAAGGGCGGTAAAACTACTTGGGAGAATATCGTTACTTCCTGTATCCGCTGCAACACGAGGAAAGCGAACAAGCTGGCCTATGAAGTGGGAATGTCCTTACTGCGGAAGCCGAAGGCTCCGCGGTGGCGTCCGATCTTTGGAAAGCGACCTGAACTTTCTGAGGATGAAAGTTGGGCGCAGTTTCTGCAACCAGATCGGGACCAAGTGAAGGTGAGCGGCTGAGTGCCCTCCGGGAAGGTTGTTCGTAGCTAACCGCTTATTAGCCAAAGGATGGGATTTGGCCAGAATCCGAGGAGGATAGTAAGTGTAGTCAGGGTCAGGATAACGGCTCGGCTGATCCTGGGAACCGGAACCTCTTCCTTATTAGCAGGTTCCCGCCAGTAGATCGCCCGAACGACCTTGAGGTAATAGTAGAATGATGCAGCGACGCCGATGAATCCGACACCAACACCCAGCCAGAGTATCTTGTTGGTGGCAGCGGAGTTGATCGCCAGTTGAAACGCAAAGAATTTCCCAATGAAGCCCGCAGTAAGGGGAAGGCCTGCGAGGGCTGAGAGGAGGATCGTGGCGCAGACNGCAAGGGAGGGGTTACGCTGACCGAGTCCATCAAAAGCTGAGATTTCGTCACTGNTTTCCGAATTCCGTACGACTACGAGAACAAAAAAGGCTCCCAACGTGATCACGAGATACGTTGCGAGGTAGAGTGAAATCACCTGCCTCGTGCTGAGAGAACCAGAATCTTCAGGGTGCCACGCTGCTATGGCCAGAAGGAGAAAACCCGCATGGGCAATCGAAGAATAGGCAAGAAGGCGCTTGAAGTTGGTTTGCGAGATCGCGGCAAGATTACCTACCAGTAGAGTCAGTCCTGCCATTATCAGCACAATAAGTGTCGTCTGATCTCGCGTGATCTCTGAGTTGAAGAAAGGCTCGAGGACACGCAGGGCAACGATGAAGCCAGCTGCTTTTGATCCAACCGAGAGAAATGCAGTGATCGGGGTGGGCGCCCCCTGATAAACATCTGGAATCCAGAGATGCATGGGCACTGCTCCAATCTTGAAGGCAAGGGATAGGAGCATCAACGAAAGCCCGAAAAACAGAGGTGAGGGGTTTGCCGCGAGCGCCGAGTCTGGATTGGAAATAGCAACTCCGATCTCAGCGAGATTTGTGCTCCGGGTAACGCCGTAAATCCAGGCAATTCCATAGACGAGAAAGCCAGTAGACAAAGCCCCGAGGATTAAATATTTCACGCCGGCCTCGAGGGATCCAACTTGGCGGCGCATGTAGGACACCAGAATATAGAAAGTGATGGTGACTAGTTCAAGAGAGACAAAAATGGAGACAAGATCTCGGGCTGAGGCCATCCACATCATGCCGGCACAGGCAAACACCGGGAGAGCGTAAAATTCACCCGTGCCATGCTCCGTGCCGGGTTCTTCTGTGAACTGGTTCAAGACCTTCCGATAATCGTAGGCCATGAGGAGGACCAGGATCGTGGCCACAATGGCGAGAAGCTTGAAGAAAGCAGCCCACTGGTCGTAAATATAGAAGCGAGCCAATTCGGCGTTGTCAGCGTGAGGGGCAACTGCGAAGTAGAGGGGAACAAGCGTAAAGGCGAGACCTCCAATCGAAATTCTCCGAACCAGCTCTCGACTGATTGATTTTCCAAAGGCCTCAATCAAGAGCAGAATGAGGCCCAGGATAACTACAGTAGCTTCTAACCAGTAGGCAGGCATGGCGAAATTCTCAGTTGGCCAGCATGACTTGCCGGGGTTGCAATGCGGGGTCCGGCGCGAGTTGCTCTTTCGAGGTTTTCTGCACTTCAGAGGGTTCAGAAGTGCTGCTTTCCGAGGATCCTATGAGGCCCAGCAGAAGATTGGGAAAGAGCCCCACGATCACAAGAACGAAGGCGAGAAAGATTGCCGGGCGCCGCTCGTTAGGAGACAGATCTTCAGCGTTTTCGGTATGAGATCCCCCAGGTCCCTGAAATGTGCTGCGGAAGGCCCGCAGCATGTAGACGGCGCTGATGACCAGCCCCCAAAGGGCGATGATGGTAGCAATCTGTACTGATCCCAGCCCGTTGTCTACCTGCCATCCTCGAAACCCGGCAATAAAGACCATGACTTCTCCAGCGAAGTTCGCGAGACCCGGTAGTCCGATGGATGCCATAGCCGCGAGCCCGAAGAGAAATGCCAGAGTGGGTGTGAGGCTGGCCAGCCCCCCGAGGTTTCGCAGGTCGAGAGTCCCCGTCTTCTTCTCGATACGATCGGTAAGTCCAAAAAGCATGGCGATGGTCACTCCATGGGCAAACATGAGGAGAATTGCAGCAGGCATCGCTACAGGGTTTTCCGTTCCTCCTCCGGCTTCAATCAGGGCCGCGAAGGCGAGGAATATATAACCCATGTGCATGACACTTGAGTTGCCCAGCATGAGATCAAGGCGCTTCTGGTTGATAGTCACAAATCCAACCCAGAGGATATTGCCAATGAGGAGAACGATCACCAGATTANGCCAGTGACCCATCCCCTCCGGAACGAGTGGATGGAGTCTCAGTAGCCCATAGAGACCAAATTTTTTCAAGACACCAGCATGCAGCATGGAAATAGGCGCGGGGGCACTGGCATAGGTTGGTGCTGCCCATGAATGGAACGGGAAGAGAGATACCAGAGTGCCAAAGCCGATAATGAGAAAAATGGCGATGCCCCGCTGGTCTTCAGCCGGAATGGAAGTTTTGAGCAAGTCCTCGAAGGCGAGGCTGGATGTTCCGCTGGCAGCTATGAGCCAAAGTAGTCCAGCCAGCAGGACGATTGATCCGAAAGCGAGGTATATGGTAGCCTTCCACGCGATAATTTTACGTTCTCCTCGACCAAGAATTCCTATCATTAAGAAAGTTGGAATGAGCGCCAGTTCGTGAAACGCGTAGAAGAAAAAGAGGTCGGTTGAAATAAATGCACCGACGGCTCCAGCTGCGACCAGAAGAAGGGAGATGTTCCAGAGGCGCGCGTGTCTATCCTTGCATGAGCCCGTCCGGGCAGCAGCGAATGCGACTGTGACAGAAAGCAGCATCATGATGACGCTCATGCCATCATAGAGTCCCAGCCCAAGACGGATCTCGGGTTTGCTGAGCACGACCGGTGCAATGGAAAGTCCATCCCGGATACCCATGGCCCATAATCCGGCGAGTAGAACGCCAGTTGCGAGCATCAGGGTAGTNGTCAGTCTCGCAGTTGTCCTTGGATCCCTACCCCTGAAAATCGCGATGACTCCAATGAGTGGTATTAAAAGAAGGCAGGCAGTCATTGGTTCCTAGCGGGCGAATACGGTGAAATAGATAATCAAGATGATCCCTGCACCGAACAGGAATGCATATCCCTGCAGGTTTCCACTCTGAAGCCTCCGGAAAAGGTTGCCAACTCCCGTTGCAGTTCTCACCAAGCCCCCTACGATGAGGTTTCCAATAACGAAGTCATCGAGGAAGTGGACAATTATGGCTATCGTGTTCTGAAATACCCGGACCAGAACCAGATAAGCCTCGTCAAAGTAGAACTTGTTGCGGAAAACCTTGAATATTGCGTTTCCCTGAAGGGGGTCGGAATCCCGCCCCCGGTAGAGAAAGATACCGCTGCCTATCCCTACAATAAGGGCGGCTAAAGAGATCAGAAACACTGGATTTGCCAGACTGAAGGAATGGGAGGGGTGGTGAAATGCCGGCGATAATATTTCCGCGACAGGAGTAAAACCGGCGATCACCGCCATGCAGGAAAGCACGAATAGCGGATAAAGCATGAGAGGTGGAACTTCCGTGGCTTCCTTGGCACCATGGCCTCGGCCTTTTCCGAGGAAGGCGACAATGAAGAGGCGTGTCATGTAAAATGGAGTCAAGGTTGCAACAATAATCGCCAGCCAGAATAGAACAGGCTGGTCGTGGTGAGCTGCCTCAAGAATTTGCTCCTTCGACCAGAAACCTGAAAGAGGGTAAATGGCCATGAGAGCAGCTGTTCCTATCGCAAAAGTGATCGTGGTCTTCCGCATTCTTCGGAAGAGGCCCCCCATCTTCCAGATGTTCTGTTCGTGGTGACAGGCATAGATTACTGCTCCCGATCCGAGAAAGAGCAGAGCTTTGAACCAAGCGTGGGTGTAAAGGTGAAACATGCCGGCCTCNGCGCTATGCNCTCCTGCAAGTCCCACTGCCATTACCATGTAACCGAGTTGAGAGAGCGTGGAATATGCCAAGACCCGTTTGATGTCGTCCTGCTGAGTAGCCATCAAAGCGGCTAGGAGGGAAGTAATTCCACCGATCCATGCTATGGTGGTTCCGGCGAAACCTTCAAAAATTTCAATGCCGGCTGAGATCTGTAACCGGAACAGCATGTAAACGCCGGCCGCTACCATGGTCGCCGCGTGAATCAGGGCAGAGACCGGAGTAGGTCCTTCCATGGCATCTGGCAGCCAGACATGAAGGGGGACTTGTGCAGATTTCCCGAGGGCGCCACAGAAGACAAGAAGGACAGCAATTCCCATGAGGGTGCTGCTGCTTTCCGCTATCGCTGTTGCGCTCTCCGACATCTCCCGGAAAGCAAAGGTTCCGAGGACACCCCAAAGCATGAGGATGCCTATCATGAAACCGAAGTCGCCGATTCGATTGACGAGAAACGCTTTTTTGGCAGCTTCCGCGGCTGAGTTCTTCTGAAACCAATGACCGATGAGGAGGTAGGAGCTGAACCCGACTAGCTCCCAGAAGATAAACATCATGATGAAGTTGCTNGCGAGTACGATGCCCGTCATCGAAAACATGAAGATGGAAAGTCCTGCAAAGTAACGGGCTCTTGCCTCATCCTCCTTCATGTAGGCNAGTGAAAAAAGATGCACCAGTAGACCGACTCCTGTGACTACGATCATCATACCGCGCGAGAGGTCATCGATGATCAAACCGATCTCGATATGAAAGCTACCAGCGGTTGCCCATCGGACAGCCAAAGTCCTGTCCTCGCTTCCAAGCAGGGCAAGCGCGATCACAAATGTCGCAGCAACGGATCCGACCGACACTCGCACAGCTGGTCCAGCGATCTCCCGGAGCAACAGCTGGATCACGGCTGCAGAGCACAGCGGAAGCAGCAATATCGACCAGGAAAGAAGTTCGGACATGGCTTAGAGTTCCTAGGAGTTGGGATCAGTTTGGCGGTTCTTCGATTCGGAAATTAATCCGTTGGGCTTTCATCCTCTCATGGAGGTGAGATCTTTAACGTCAACTGTCTGGCGAGCGCGGTAAAGAGCTACGATGATCGCGAGTCCAACCGCAACCTCCGCAGCTGCTACAGTTATAATGAAAAAGACCAGCACCTGCCCGTTGTAATCTGGCAGGCCATTCTCTCCAGTATTGAAACGGGAAAATGCTACCAGAGTAAGATTTGCAGCGCTAAGCATGAGCTCGAGGCACATGAAGATGACGATGATGTTGCGCCGGATTAGCACACCTGCCAGCCCGATGGCGAACAGGAGGCCAGATATGAAAAGGTATTCCTGAAGAGAGGCCATATGTTATCTTTCAGGTCCTCCGGATTTAGATTTTTTCTTCTTTAGAGAGAGAGCAACGACCCCAACCGTTGCTACGAGTAAAAGGACTCCTGTGATCTGCAGAGGAAAGTTATAACCCGGCGTGCGGACGGAGGCATTATCGCCCTTGTGACCAAAAAGTGTAAGGCCGATAAGGTTTACATCAGGAAGAGATTTTTTTTGCAGGCTGTTGTATATTTCCGACTGGTTGTCAGGGTCTNTCTCCAGATCGTAGAAGCTTTCCGCAGCCTCTCGGAGAGGAAGTGTATTTGGACTTCCGCCACGAACTTCAGATAGCACGGTTGACAGTTGAATAACGAAGGTAAAGGGAATGATCAGGCCGCCAACTACGATTAGTGGACTTGAACGCTTGAAGGTAGAGGGCGTCTTCAAATCCAGCAGCATGATGATAAAAAGAAACAGCACCATGATAGCGCCCGCATAGACGAGGATTTGGATGATCCCTACGAAATAGGCATTCAGTCCGATAAAAAGAGCTGCCAGCCCGACGAACGAGCCGACCATGGAAATCGCAGAACTCACTGGATTGCGAAAGCACACTAATGCGATTGCACCAATGACGGATAAAGCAGCAAATGCGTAGAAGAAAACAGGCATGCCTATAAGGTCGCTTCTTGTAGCGTCTCGACTGCCAGATGCTTCCCGGAGAAGCCGGCCAGAACAAGGTTCTCGGGTATNACCATTATTTCAGCTCGTTCCATTTGTTCACCAAACCTTCCCGAACGCCTCCGATTTTGTAGAGGCGGTCCTTATCGTTGACCATTTCGTCGCGGGTTGTGCCGGTCATCGCATAGTCCTGCCTCAGGAAAATGGCCTGTTCGGGACAAACTTCCTCACACATTCCACAATAAATGCAGCGAATCATGTCGATGTCGAATGCCTGCGGTGCCTTTTCTACCTTTGCCCATGGGTCATCAGATTGAATTTCGCCAGGCGTTATAGTTATGGCCTTAGGGGGGCAGATAAATTCGCAGAGTTGACAGGAGACGCACCGCTCCCGCTTCTGCTCGTCTGTGACAAGGGCAGGTACGCCTCGGTAGTAATCGGGTAGTTGATCATCCCACTTCTGTTCAGGATACTGCATGGTGACTCCCAGACCAGATGATGCCAGATCCTTGCTACCCTGAGCCTTTCCGCGGAACGCTTTCAAACCGTGTTTGAACGTAATGACCAATCCCTTGAAAATGGCGGGCAAGTAAAGATGCTCATACCAATATAACTTTGGGCGTTTGACTTTGACAGTGGCCATCAGGGAGGGGTGGAGAGAGGTCTTAAGATCCGGAGAAAAGGTGAAGGGAAGGGCGAGATTTGATCATGTAATCTTAGCCTTGCGTTTAACTTCGTTGGCTTTCGTGATGAAGAACATGATCAGGGCAGTGATAATCAGGGCAGGNATNCCAAAAAGAAACGTGTTGAGAATACCGATATGTGGGGCCGCCATGATCAGTGCTGCCAGAAAGATATTGAAGAGAGCGAGTTCAAAGAATACGACCCAACCCAGCTTCATGAGTTGGTCATAACGAAAGCGCGGGACGGTCCAGCGTACCCAGATGAAGAAAATAATGAAGGCCACTGTCTTNGCGAGAAACGCTCCCATGTGAANGAGGCCAGCATACCATTTCCAGCTTCCCTCCGCGGTCTGAAGTAACGCGCTATCCAAGCCGAATCCAAGCGACCAACCTCCAAAGAATATTGTTACGATGAGGGCGGAGCCCACAATCATGGCGGCATATTCTCCCATGAAAAAGAGAGCAAATTTCATGGATGAATATTCGGTGTGATAACCGCCCACGAGTTCGGTTTCACATTCGGGGAGATCGAAGGGCATCCGGTTGGTTTCGGCGAAGATAGAGGTGGTGAACACGAAGAAAGATATTCCCATTGGCAGAAGGAGCAGCCATTGTTGCACGCTATTTTGCCAGTATCCGGCGTGTATCAGGGTTCCTCCTTCATTCCAGAGCGGTAAGAGAAGCCATCCGTTGGTCGCCTGATACGAGACGATATCACTGAGGTTGAGTTTCCCAAAAAANAGAAGCACCGGAATGAGCGAAAGGCCGAGGGAAATTTCGTAGGAAATCATCTGAGCACATGAACGCACCCCACCAAAAAATGGGTATTTCGAGTTCGAGGCCCAACCTGCAAGTGTGATCCCGTAAACACTGAGGGAGGCAATCGCGAAAATAAACAAAGGGCCGACCCCTATATCGGCGATGACCATCTTGACTTCGTATCCGAAAATTGTNACGGCACTACCGAAAGGAACCACACAGAGGCTGATGAATGCGGGCGCGGCGGTGAAAGCCGGAGCCATCCAGTAGAAAGATTTCCGGACGTGGGCCGGGGTGAAGTCCTCCTTCAAAAGTCCTTTTACACCGTCGGCCAGTGGCTGAATCAGTCCGAAGAGCTTCAGATCCTTCTTGAAACCAAAAAGAGTGGCTGGAATTCCGACTCTGTTTGGACCGACTCGATCTTGGAGAACGGCAGATACCCTGCGCTCTGCGTAGGTTGAGTAGGCTACGATGGGAAGGACCACCAGAAAGGTAAANCCAAAGATTTTGATTGCTGATGCGATAATGAAGGCGAAATCCATTGGAATAAGTTCGAGTATTCAGCCAACAATTTCCCCGGCAGTGATCCGGGCCTTTTCCGATTCAAGCAGGGGAATGCTTTCGCCTGTTTCCATTATGGCAATCCCCAGGTTCTGGATCTTTGAAAGAGTCAGGTCCTCAAACTCTTCTACCTCGTCCGCGATTTCACCGAAAACTTCTTCCAGCATGTATCGGGAGGGCTCATCAGGAGCGAGGGCTTTGATCAGGTCTCGAATGATCTCCCAGTCATCCATAGCTCCGGGCGGTGGAGAAATTGCCTGATTGAGGCGCTGGAGGCGTCCGGTGATGTTCACCATGGATCCTCTTTTTTCGGCAAAACCTGCACCCGGGAGAACAATGTCACTGGCCTTTGCTGTGCCATTAGTCAGGATATGGTTCGAGACGAGAAAATCCAAATTTTCGAGGTCTTCTGCCTTAAACTCAGCGTCTCCGAGAAGGTCTTCGTAGAAGACAACCAGCGCTTTGATTTTGCCATCGACCACTCCTTTNCGGATTGATTCCAGCTTGGAGTAAGGGTCTCGGGAGGCCCAGATCAGCTTTGCTCCGGAGGTGTTGGGATTTCGGTCGGCAGCGATCAGCTTTCCGTCGGACTCTCCGATCCTCGGAACTAAGGAGAGAAGGTCTGTTTCGAGGCTGTCAGCAAGCCGCCGGAGCAGATAGAGCTCCTCATTCGTCATTCGGCCTGANCCAATCACTGCTACCTCTTCCCCATTAAATCTAGCAAGCCCCTCAGCGGCCTTTGATATCGCACCGGGCCAATTGGAAACCTCATGGTTCGGTCCGATTTTCACAAAAGGATCTCCGAGACGGGTTTCCGCATGAAGGTAGTGAAAGTTGAGACGATGACTATCGGGCATCCATGAAGAGTTTACCTCATTGTTCTCTCTCGGAGTGATCCGGAAAACTTCGTTACCCCGGGTCCATATGACAGTGTTGCATCCTGTGCCGCAGTTTACGTCAATGCTCTTGGTTTCCTTCAGGAACCACACTCTCATCTGGAAGCGAAAATCGTTTGAGGTGAGGGCTCCTACCGGGCAAATGTCGGCGGTGTTGAGTGAGTAGTTATTATCAAGACGGCGTCCCGGGTGGACTGTCAGAGTTGTGTGAGTGCCACGATCAATGAAACCGAGAACGGGATCATCGGCAACCTCGTCCATGAAGCGGATACACCTGCTGCACATGATGCAGCGTTCATCATCGAGCCTGATCCGAGGTCCGATCTCGACATTCTTAGGCTTCTTGACTTTCATTTCCTCAAATCTTGAGGAACCTCTTCCGTGCTCGACTGAGAACTCCTGAAGCCCGCATTCACCAGCCTGGTCGCAAATGGGNCAGTCGAGTGGGTGATTGATCAGGAGAAATTCCATTACTCCGTTACGGCATTCTTCCACAAGTTCGCCGGTGGTTCGGATTCCCATGTTTTCAGTGACGGTGTTAGCGCATGCTATAACGGGTCGAGGCATCCATGAAATCTTCTGGTAGCCGTCACTCTCGTAGCGGGGGGATTCACCCGGAGGGGGGCGATTCGGCATTCCCATTTGGACGAGNCACATCCGGCAGTTTCCGGGTGATGAAAGCTTGGTGTGGTAGCAGTAATGGGGAACTTCTTTTTCTGCCAGCTTGCATACCTCAATCATGCGAGTGCCGGCTGGGACCTGAACCCATGCGCCATCGACCTGCACGTTCACGAGACCCTTCTCTGCGGCGAGGTCCCTCGGCAGCTTTTCAGCAGTTGCTGGAGCAGAGTCTGCCATGAGTCAGGTTCGGGCGGAGNTACCCATTCGGGTCAGTTGAAAATATGCGTTGAGGAACCAACAGGGACAAGCGCACTTTGTGAAANTTTTCACAAGCGATGTAAGGTGCTGATCTTTTTGGTATTGCGTCATTGTATCCCAAGGTTGGTGCTCCCTTCTTCAGGAACTTCCAGCCGGGGCACCGGCTTCCTTCAGGTAGCGCCTCTGCGCTTTCTGTTCCGGGTTCCGAGAAAAGGCGGCATGATCCTCTGCCGTGTCTGCCAAAAGCTCGTCGCGGAACTTGTCTATCATCCCTTCTACTGGCCATGAGCATGCCTCCCCGAAGGCGCAGATTGTGCGCCCATCAATCTGGTAGGCCACCGACTCAAGAGTGTCGAGGTCTGCAGGGGTTGCTTTTCCAGCCACCAGCCGATCAGTAATCTTTTTCATCCAAGTAGATCCCTCTCGGCAGGGAGTACACTGGCCGCAACTTTCGTGGGCGTAGAACTCATTAATGTTGTTAAGTACCCACGACATCCTCCGGGAATCATCCATAACGATAACCCCTCCGGATCCGGCCATGGATCCACACGCGGCCATTGTATCAAAGTCGAGGGGGATGTCATCGAACGTAATCTCCCGTTTTTCTGACCCCGGTGGACTGGAGACGTTGTAGGTGTCTGAACATCGAAGAATCTTTGCTGAGGACCCTCCTGGAATTACAGCCTTGAATGTTCGCCCTTCAAGCGGGCCACCGCAGACTCCATGCAGGAGCTCTCCCATCGTCATCTTTCCGACCTCGATTTCGTAGTAGCCCGGCTTCCTCACGTCGCCTGAAACACAGAGAATTCGAGTTCCGGTATTACGCGGTGTACCAATGTCAGCATACGCCTTCCCACCCATTTCAATGATGTGCTTTACGTGGCATAGAGTTTCCACGTTGTTGACGATGGTAGGACACATGTAGAGGCCCATCGCGGCAGGGAAGTAAGGGGGTTTGATTCGAGGGTATGGGCGCTTTCCCTCGAGGGATTCGATCAGCCCGGTTTCCTCTCCGCAAATGTAGGCACCAGCTCCCCGGTGAACGTAGAATTCGCAACTGAAGTCACTCCCGCAGATGTTTTTACCGAGAAAACCAGCCTTCTTGGCCTCCTTGATGGCTGTTTCGACAATCTCTGCAGCTTCAGGGAATTCCTCGCGGATATAGATGTATGCGAGTTTGGCTCCAACTGCGAAGCAGGAAATAACCATGCCCTCGATGAGTTGGTGGGGATCTTGGTGCACTATGTAACGATCCTTGAATGTTCCGGGCTCGGACTCGTCGCAGTTGCAGATCAGGTAGACCGGCTTTTGGTTTCCAGGGGGAATAAATCCCCATTTTACTCCCGTTGGAAAGCCCGCGCCTCCTCGTCCGCGGAGCCCGGAATCTTTCACCTCCTGAGTNACCTCTTCAGGTGCCATCTGGAGAGATTTTGCGAGGGATTCGTATCCCCCTTCCGAAACGTATTTCTTCAAGGATGCGTTCCAGCCTTTTCGGTCAACATTCCGAAAGATCAACCGGCGTTCAAGCTTGTGAGGCTCCTTGCCTTCTATGTAAGTAATTTTTGGCATTCTGACCGACTACTTGTAGCTCTCGAGAAGTTCCGATGCTTTCTCTGCTGGGAGATCCTCGTGAAAATCGTTGTTAACGAGGCACACAGGGGCGGTGCCGCAGGACGCAAGACATTCGGCAAACTCGACCGACCACGTCCCGCAGGGAGACACCGCCACGGGGTTGTGATGCGAGGTCTGAGAACGATCGATGCCAGCCAGCTCACAAATCTTATCCATCAGCTCGTAGCTTCCCCCCATTGCGCAGCTTAGAGTCCGGCAGATCCGAATGTGGTATTTGCCCGGAGCGTGCTGGCGCAGCCCGGGGTAGAAAGTTACGACCTCCGCGACCTTTATGGGCTCCAGTTCGAGTTTAGTTGCTACCCACTGGATGGCATCGGAGGAAATGTAACCAAATTTCGACTGGACGATGTGCAGAAGGGGGAGAACCGCTGAGCGTTTTTGTTCAGCGGGATACTGCTGGATGCGCGCGTTTGCCTCTTTTTCAATAGTCTTGTCTACCTTGAAGGGAGGGTGGTGCTTTGTTCCGCTGGTCTCAATAGAACTGACCTGGTCGGTAAGGATGGTTTGGGCCATGGTGGTAACTCGCCGTGAGAGTGGCTGTTCAGACACTTTGGGTTTTCATCGGTCACACTCTCCCATTACGAAATCGAGAGAGCCCAGAATCGTGGGTATGTCAGAGACCATGTGGTCAACTAACAGGTCGGAAAGAATCGAGAGATTCACAAAGGAAGGGGCGCGGATTTTTAATCGATGAGGAACACCTCCTCCTTTGGAATTGATGTAGAATCCAAGCTCGCCCTTAGGGTTTTCAGCACCGAAATAGACTTCGCCTGCTGGAGCCTCTATTCCTTGCGTGGCAACGATAAAATGGTGGATAAGTTCCTCCATCTTCATCATGACTTTTTCCTTTTCGGGAAGACTGCTCTTAGTGTCCGCAACATTGACAGGGCCATCCGGTAGAGAGTCGAGAACCTGCCTCACGATTGAGATGGACTGGCGCAACTCTTCCATCCTTACCAGATAACGGTCATAGCAATCACCCAGCTCTCCAACCGGCACATCAAAATCGTATTGGTCATAACCGAGGTAAGGGCGGTCTTTCCTCAGGTCACGGCTTGGCCCCGANGCGCGAAGGTTCGGTCCCGTCAGACCATAGGAGATGGCAGTCTCGGCAGATATGATCCCCACGTCTTTCGTGCGGATCAGGAAGATTTTGTTTCTGGTGAGGAGCCGGTCCACTTCATCCACAGTTTTTTCGCATTCCTCGAGGAACGTGCGGACGTTGTCGGTGAAGCCCTCGGGTAGATCGCGGATCTGTCCGCCAACCCGCGTGTAGGAGGTGGTGAAGCGGGCCCCCGTGAGCTGCTCGGAGAGGTTGTAAATCTTTTCCCTTTCCGTAAAGGTGTAGAGAAAGACAGTCATGGCTCCAACGTCCATCGCGTAGACACCGACACCGAGGAGATGGGAGGAGATCCGGGCAAGCTCGCAGGCGAGAACCCGGATTGCCTGTCCCCTGGGTGGGAGCTCCCATCCCATCAACTTTTCCACTGCACAGGCGTAGGCTACATTGTTGGCCAGAGGCGCNAGATAATCCAGACGGTCCGTGTAGGGGACAAACTGATTATAGTGCATGTTCTCGGCGATTTTTTCATCACCCCGGTGGAGGAAGCCAATGTCTGGTTCGGCCTTTGTGACTACCTCACCGTCCAGCTCCAGGATGAGGCGAAGAACTCCGTGGGTGGCCGGGTGGGAGGGTCCCATATTGAGCACCATCTTTTCCCCCAAAAGGTCTTCGGTGCCGGACTGATAGTCGGTGGCAGCCTGCGCTGCTGTGGCGGCGGCATCGGGAACCTCGTAAATCGTTGTGGGAGAGGTCTCGCTCATTGATGGGCGTCATAAGAATAAGGCCCCAAAGAGCCCAATCGCGCAAGGACTTTGTGAAATTTTTCACAAAGTCCGTTAGGGCCGGTAAATGGTAGGCTGGAGGCAAAAACCTCGGTAAAAGGAGCTATTTTTTAACCTGGTTACAATATTTAAGAAATCCTAAGTATTGCCATAAGTAGCTATTTTTGGCAGACTATCATCATCTGCTGATAGTTATGGGTTATTCAATGCGCTGCTTCTACTCTCCGGAGTTCTACCTCGATCTTCCGGCAGATCACCCCTATCCCATGAACAAGTTCCGCATTTCGAAGGAGATGCTTCTCGAGCGCGGGACTGTGAGGCCAGAAGATATCGTGGAGGTGCGCCCGGCTGCCACTCACGTCCTTGAGCGGGCTCATACTCCGGCCTATCTGCATAAAATCTATTCGGGCCAANTGGATCGGAAAGAACAAATCCGGCTTGGGTTTCCCCTAACGCCTCAGCTCTACACTCGGAGCGCTCTTGAAGTTGAGGCAACCCGGCTTGCATGTGAAGCCGCTCTCCAGGACGGCGCCGCAGTGGTCCTTGCTGGAGGAACGCACCATGCGTTCCGGGAACACGGAGAAGGCTACTGCGTATTCAATGATATTGCGGTTGCGATTCGCAGCCTCCAGGTCAAGAGGCCAGGGATCAAGGTCATGGTGATCGACACTGACGCTCATCAGGGGAATGGGACAAACAGCCTGCTCGATAACGATCCGAATGTTTTTACGTATTCGATTCATGTCGGACGCAATGACCNGGCGCGCAAGGTGAAGGGCTCAATGGATGTTGAGACCGTGCGGTATGTCGAGGGTGAGATGTATCTGAAACAGCTTTTCTCAACGTTGGCTGCGGCGATGGATGTCTTTTCACCAGACCTAGTTATCTGGATTGCGGGGGCAGACAACCATCGTAATGATCAGTTCGGGCAGATGATGCTCACGGTGAAGGATATTCAGAGACGAGATGAAGTAATCCTCGGGGCCATGCTTCGCAACCGTATCCCAATCGCGATGCTCTACGGCGGGGGCTACAACCGTCAGCCCGAGTACACAGCAAAATTGCACCGGAACACGGTCGTGACGGCCAAGCGGATCCTCGGCGAGGTGCAAGGGCTTGTTTCCTGAGATTGTGCTCCGGATCGCGATTGTTGGATCAGGTGCGGTCGGCTGCTACTATGGTGCCCGGCTATCAGCGGCTGGCCATGATGTAAAGTTTCTGGCGCGCTCCGGGTATTCGGTCCTGAAGGAAAAGGGGCTTACCGTTAAAAGCCCGGATGGCGACCTTGATCTTCCCTCCATTAAAGCCTTTTCTGCAGCCGGAGATATTGGTCAGGTGGACCTTGTTATCCTCGCATGGAAAACTACTTCAAATGCTTCATGCCGTGATGTAATTCGCCCATTACTGCACGAAAAGACGGTTATTCTGACTCTCCAAAATGGACTTGGATCTACGGAACATCTCGCGGAAATTTTCGGAGGAGACCGGGTTTACGGTGGGCTTTGCTTTGTCTGTATCAATCGTCTGGCTCCTGACCGGATAAACCATATCGCGCAGGGATTGATTACGATTGGCGAATTTAATGATGCGGATCCGGCAAGGCTCGCGCAGCTGGTATCTCTCTTCACCAATGCCGAGATTTCCTGTAGAGCGGTAAAAGATCTCCCGAAGGCTCAATGGATCAAGTTGATCTGGAACGTGGCTTTCAACGGGCTCTGTATCACTGAGGGAGGAGTCACTACTGCAGAGTTGCTTGCGAGTGCAGAGGGTGAATCTCGGGTGAGAAAAATTATGAGAGAGGNAATAGATGGAGCGACCGCGTTGGGTATGTGCATACCTGCCAGTATTATTGATGAGCAGATCGTATCGACGAAGGAGATGGGCGCATACCGTCCATCGAGCCTGATTGATTATCTTGAGGGTCGTGAAGTCGAACTGCAAGCCATCTGGGCGGAGCCGTTGAGCAGGGCTGAAAGGGCAGGGGCTCGTCTACCTGCCTGGGGTCAACTCCTCGCTGACCTCAGGGCGCGTCTCGCGGAGAGGGGCTGAGTGATGAACTACGGTCCCCATCAGATTCAGCCGAGTCACGTTCACCTGTCGCGGTGTCCTTCGGGAGATAAGGGCTAAGAAATGCCTCGGAGAAATCGTAATGATTGGCAAAATCTTCGCGGGTATCAGAGTCCTGTCTACCGAACATGCCTTCCTCAATGAGCTCGAAGACCATATCTCCGACATCGGAACATTGCGTGACACCCCACTCCTGAAGCAGCGTCAGAGCCATNGGTCCAAATTCCTCAAGGGCATGGTCACGGAATCCATGAATAAGTTCCGCACCGCTTACATGGCGCTCCTCTCCGTGTTCTTCTCGAGTCCGTTTCAGAGTAAAATCCAGAGCGTCCTTGAGAAGAAAGTAGGCTCCCGCCTCAAAGCGGTCTTCCCGTTTGAGGATATTTTCAACAGCTGTGTCGAATCGTAAGGCCTGCATGGTCTCTTTGATGGATTTATCGTTTAGCTCGAGAGGCTGAAAGTAGTTTCGGCCGGGCTGCTCCCAGGCGCTGGATTAAATCCTGGAGAGCTGAGAGAAGTATATCGGGGGAGTCAAGGCGGGTTGGGGTATCGTAGCCGACCCAGAGGCAGATAGTTCGCTCAGAGCCGAGCCAAACAGCCCAAGCGTCAGTTTTTGAGGGGCTGGATCCGAGAAGGAAGCGGGGTTCATCACCGGAAAACTGGGTTTCAAGAGCAGCTCTCACCGAGGTCGGAGCAAACGCAGATCTGGTCGATGGTCCGATTGAAAGGATTTGATTTCCTTCTGAGTTTAGTAGTTGGCGGAGGAAGTACGTGCGGGGTTTTTGGCCAGCAGCTGTCATGGTGGCGGCTGCGGCGGCTACTTCAAGCGGGGTGGCACTTAATCCTCCACGGAATAAGTCATCTCCCGCGAGAAAGGGGCCTTTGAATCCAAACCTTGCCATGAGCCTGATGAGGTCTTCTGTGCCTATTTCCCGGCCAAGGGTTACGGGTTGGCCTTTTTTTGGGGGGATCCCTCTTTCTGCGGCAGCAGCATACACAAAGGGTGCAAAAATTTCACCGAGGTCTCGCCGAGCGTCGAGAGCTCTGTTGAAGGAGGTGTTTCCGCTGGTGCGCCCTCCCACAATGCCTCGGATTCCTCCAGTTTTCGGGTCAATACAGACGGCTGCAATTTCTGGGGATCCCGGGATTGTTTTAAGAAAGGCTTGTGTCTCTTCTTCGAGAAGACTTTGCATGTCGGTTCTGATTGTGCTCTGAAGGCGAAGGCCGCCATTGCGGATGTCCCTTGTGTCGATGAGTTCCTCAAAGTGCCGACGGACAGCCTGCAGTGCCCGGTTACCTCCGGGCGAGCCTCCGGCAGGGGAAAGCCCGAGATCGCTCAATTGAATGCTTGAAGCTTCTTCCTTGCTGAGACTTCCCTCAGTAACCATGCGGGCGAGAACTTCATCCTGTTGCAGGATGGCTTTCTCAGGCGCTCGCAAGGGCGAGCATGCGTGAGGAGCTCGGATAATACCTACCAGAAGTGCACACTGGCGGCATGTGAGATCTGCTGCACTCACCCCAAAGTAGCGCCGAGAAGCCTCCTCCAGACCGTGGCAGCCAGAGCCAAAGTAAATTCTATTGACGTAGGCCGTCAGAATCTCGTCCTTTGAGTAAGAGGCTTCGATTCGCAGAGCGATTGCAATTTCCACCAACTTCCGGTGCAGGTTTTTTTCGCGTAGATTGAAGCTGTTACGGGCGAGTTGCATGGTCAGGGTTGAAGCTCCCTGAGTGAAGGACATGTCTGAAGCATTGCGTATGGTGGCCCGCAAGACTCCTCGGAGATCTACTCCACCGTGATTGAAAAAGCGTTTGTCTTCTCTTGCTTCGAGAGCTGATACGAAGAAATCCGGTATTTCCATGCGAGAAATAAGGCGTCGGTTCTCCCCGTGAAGAGTGGCTAGTTCCTTTCCATCCATGTCGAAAATGACAGAGCGTTCGGGCATTTTTTGGATTTCACCAATATCGTAACCGAGAGACGTGATGTAATAGAAAACGCCGATACTGAGAGTCAGCAAGACAACAAGGATTACCGGCCGGATTCCGATGCGAAGAAGCTTTCTCGCCCATGGTGTCAACTTGCAGAGGAATATGGATTTCCNTTCGGCTGGCTTCCAACACGGATCGTTCTGAATACTCGTGCTTTCGATGTAGTCTTCACCAGATATCGAAGCATCTTCAGGATGGCTCCCAGCGAGGTGTTGCGCTGGTTGAGCGTTATTGGTCGCTGAAGAAAGCTCCCGGGCTGTTGAGTTGTCTGGCACTGGACGGCAAGTTAGAGGGGGCTTGATCCCCGACTCCGGGAAGAACGTATTTATTTCACGGGNATCGCCCTGAGAGGATGCTTCGGGCAGAAGTCTGTCGCGTGTGGTTCGAGGTCAATGGGAATGAAATCATCGTAGGCGGTCTTCGCCTTTTCACATCCCGGAGTCGCATGTTTACCCGAGGATCGACAGAGTCGGACAGGTTTCATTTCTACCGGGGGCGTGAACGCGCCGAATTCGTATCTACCCAGACGATCGGCAGTCTTCATCACTCTGACCCATATCGGAAGGGCAAGGTCTGCTCCGTAGCCGTCTTCCACGATTNGCTTGGGCTGGTCGTGCCCGACCCAAACGGCGCAGGTTAGGCTGGATGAGTAACCTACAAACCATGCATCCTGGTATTCATCAGTCGTTCCCGTCTTTCCTCCAGCCGGACGCTGAAATCCGAGTTGGCGCCGCATGCTCGACGCTGTTCCCGAGCGAGTGGTGGCCTGAAGGACGGATGAGGTTGTCCATGCAGCACCTTTTCTGTCGATAGCCTGATAGCCAAGTGGCTTGTGAACCCACAGCTCGTTCCCGTTCTCGTCGAGAATTCTACTAACAAAGTGAGGGCCGTAACGTGTTCCCGCATTCGGAAAGATGGTGTAGGCGCTCGCAACCTGTTCNGGTGTAGCTTCCCAGGAGCCAAGATAAGATGACGCCTTGCTGGGGATAGTCATAGCAAAGGAGCGGTGGGCGACGGAGCGAACACTTTCCATTCCGGCATAGTTCCCGATGCGTACAGANGATGTATTGCGCGAATCCATCAGGGCCTGTTTTGCTGTTACCGTAGTTAAATACCTGCCATCGGAATTCTTCGGGTCCCAGTCCCGAGGTGCGTATCGGATTTGCCCTGGCTTTAGTCTTGAATCGTCCACGTAAGATCCGGGGCGCATCCCCTGGTCGAAGGCCGCTAGATAAACGAAGGGCTTGAATACAGATCCTATCTGGCGACGGGCATGAATAGCNCGGTTGAACTTTGATTCATTTGCATCTCGTCCCCCAACGATACAGCGGATCGCACCAGTGCGGTTCTCCACAACCACGATTGCCCCCTGGAGATAGTCGGGGGTTTTTCGTTGCCCGGGGGGAGTGGATTGCCAATTGCTCCGTGTGTTGTGACGGTAACCTGGGCGCCGTTCGATTTCACTCAACTTGGAGTTTAAGTGGCGCTCAGCGGCTTCTTGGAGGTCCTTGTCAATAGTAGTGATGATTTTCAGCCCTCCCTGTTTAATATATTTCTTATCGAGGTGGCGCTCAATATCCCGTCTGATCGCATCCATGGCGTAGCTATCCTCTATAATCCGGCGATTTTCAGGACGGATGTGGAGGGGTTCAGTCTTCGCAGCTTTGGACTCGAGATCGGTGATAAAGCTGTTCGCGACCATCGAATCCAGAGTCGAGTCTCTTTCCTTCTTGGTATTGGCGAGATCGTCGAAGGGAGAAAATGCGTTGGGACCGCGGATGATTCCCGCCAGCATGGCGGCCTCGGAGAGCGTAAGGGCCTTTGCGGATTTTTCTAAATAGGCTCTCGAAGCTGCCTCTACTCCGTGAATGGATCCACCCCAGAAGATGAGATTCATGTAATGCTGCATGATCTCGTCTTTTTCGTAGGCCTCCTCAATGCGCAAGGCGAGGGCGAGCTCGAGAAACTTTCGATCAAGTTGTTGCCACTTGGGCCCTCTGGTTGACAAACCGAAAGCATTTCGCGCCAGTTGCATCGTGAGAGTCGAGGCCCCCTGAGCAAACGATTTCCGTTTGATGTTCTCGACAACGGCACGAGCTACGCCTCGTGGATCTACGCCGTGGTGCTGGTAAAAGTTCTTATCTTCACGGGCAAGAAGAGCCCTGCGAAAGTGAGGGGATACCTGTGCCAGATCAACTACCTGACGGTGAGCTCCATGCAGGCGACCGAGTTCCTTCATATTCCTATCGTAAATAATCGAGCGTTGTGGCATTTTAGCCACTTGGCTCATGTCGTATCTCAAAGACCTTAGAAAGTAGGAAAGGCCGCCAAGAATCAGAACTGTGGCTCCGGCACAAGCACTGTAAGAGATCCCCTTGGCAGGGATCCGAAGAAGGGCAGGCCAGTTCGTAACTAATCGATTAATAATGAGATAGGGCCAGAAGAAGAATACGAAGAGTGGGCTATGACCTCCTGCTGCTTTTCGCTTTGTCTTTGTGCCGGTTCCCCGGGATCTCGCCTTTGAGCGAGCAGCTTTTTGCTTCCGCTTACGAAGCGGCTTCTTCCTCGCGGAGTGAGATCGCTGGCGAGGGGTTGCTTTCTTTCTTGGTCTACGGCTGGACATCCCGGAAACGGAGAGGCAATGATGCGTGGTATTGAATCAGCTGGTTTTTGGGGATTTGTATCTGGCTGATCAGTTTAGACAGAAACTACCGGCATTGACGCTTGCTGGATGAGCATCATATTTCACAGCGATGAAAGTAGCAAGTTTTGGGGGCGCAGCAGCTTCAATTCTGTCGGCAGTGGTCGCCTTTTCGGAGGTTCCTGCTGAAGTTCCGTCCTTTGGGCCCGAGCAGTTGCGGGCGCTGCAGAACAAGGTGCAGGACGTGTCGGAGAAAGGACTTCATGCAACCGTCTCGCTCTTTTCCGAGGCAAGCGAGTCTTCTGGTAGTGGCGTAATAATTTCAAAGAACGGACTGATCCTTACTGCAGGACACGTTGTAGAGGGGTTGGAAGAAGTTACGGTGGTTTTTTCTGACGGTAAGCAGGCGAGGGGAAAGGTTCTTGGCTCCAACTTGTCGAAGGATTCGGCAATGGTGAAGTTGGCAGAAGAGACAGAGTGGCCTTTTGTAGAATTGGGTGATTCGAGAGGCGTTGAGGTCGGAGATTTTGTCCTATCACTCGGCCATGCAGGAGGATTCGACGCCCTGCGCACCCCTCCGGTAAGATTTGGCCGCGTTGTCGCTCTGAATCCGCTTGGATTCATCGGGAGTGATTGCGCGCTAATCGGAGGTGATTCAGGNGGACCACTTTTTAATCTCAAAGGTGAGGTGATCGCCATTCACTCATCGATTGGAGCCAATCTTTCGGCGAACAATCATACAGGAGTGCAGAACTTCAGAACCGACTGGGAGAGACTCATCAATGGAGAGACATGGGGCAGGCTGACGATGAATCCGTTGATGAACCCGGACCGACCGGTGATCGGATTCAATGTGGNGGGAGCTGTGGAAGAGGGTGTGCGGCTCGGGGAAGTTTATCCCGATTCTCCTGCTGATGTGGCAGGGATGCGACGGGACGACATCGTGGTAAGCATTGATGGTCAGCCAGTGAAAAGTTTGCGTGGGTTACAGGGGATACTTTCGGAATATGAGCCAGGAAATGAGGTGGAATTGACCTTTAATCGTGAGGGGCAAAGCAAGACTTGCATGGTCAAGTTGGCTCGACTGGCTGATGTGATGCCTGAAGAGAAATAATCAGCGCGTGTGAGCCTAACGACTATGAAGATNGGTTACTTTACAGCATGTATATTCCTTNCCTGTTGGACGCAGTCCCTGACACAGGATCTCGAATCCTCACCTGAAAATCAGATCCTTCTGGATGAGCAGGCTGCGGAGATCTTCAGGGCTCTGGTTCCGTCTGTTAAGACGGCGTCAGCCGGAACGGTAGAAGTGAGAGTCTGGCGTAAGCGGGTAAGCTACGGAACCATTGTTGGGCCCGAAACGGTGCTCACCAAGTGGAGTGAGGTAAGCCGGGATCTCCGAAGTCTGAGCTGCCGGACAGGGGCGGGTGAGTGGTTGCCGGCTGTCGTCAGCGGGGTGTATCCAGATGCGGATCTGGCTGTGATCAAAGTTGCGGGACTGGACGTTGATCCCGTTGTCTTTGCGGAAGAAGGGGTTTTGCGTCCGGGCAGCTTTCTTTGCCTCACGCGCCCCGATGGGCAAGCTGCCGGAATGGGAGTGGTGAGTGTCATGCCGCGCAGCCTTCGCAGCTCCGATCGAGCTTTTCTCGGTGTCGCAATGGATCTGGAATTTAAAGGACCTGGAGTTCTCGTGCGCCGCGTTGAGCTGGGAACGGGAGCTGAGCGCTCGGGCCTAATAGCCTCTGACATTATTCTGGAGGTGACCGGGAAAAAGGTGAATGGAAGCTTTGAGCTAAGCACGCTTTTGCAACGTCTCGATCCGGGGCAGAAGGTGAAGATCCGCTTTGCGCGGGGCGAAGAAGAGAGAGAAATTGAGGTCGAGCTGGGTGGTAGACCGCGGGCCCCGCGTATACCCTACAGCCGGATGGAGCAGATGAATAACATGGGAGGACACAGATACAGTGAGGTGAGGGATGGATTTTCGAGTGTATTACAGTCGGATATGCAGATTGCACCGGAAGACTGCGGAGCTCCGGTCGTTGATCTGGAAGGACGGGTGGTTGGTCTTGCCATCGCGCGAGCTGGAAGAATCAAAACATTTATCATTCCATCCTCTGCAATAAAACAGATCCTCGCCTTGAAGCCGGAGCCACCTGAGGCTCAGCTNGGCGATGCAGGGAAAATGTCTTCTCCTGCANTTCGAGCGCCGGAGGTAGACCCGTTCGAAGCGATGCGTCGTCGACTAGAAGAGATGAAGCGCTTGATGGAGGAGATTGAGGAAGGGGACGAGTAACCTTCTGGCGTTTTAAGATGGACTGGTGTAAGGCCTCCTTGTAACTGAGACGCATAGCGTCCTTATCGTATCTCGGTTCGGAATCTCTATTCGGTGCTTTCCGGAGACTCGTCTGTCTTCTTGAGTTGGGCGACCATGGAACGCAATTGATCGCGCTCTGCCAGCAAGATCTCTAGTTGGTCTTGGGTAGGCGCACCTGCAGACTGCTTCTGTAACTGAAGAAGACGTTTCTCCGCTGCAGTGGCTCTTGAGAGGGCATCTGTGAGCTGTCCGCGAAGGTCATCAGTGTCAATTGTCGCATTTGTTGCACTGGCTAATTGGCTGCTGAGAGAGCGAACAGTTGTTTGTGAAATTCGAAGCTCTCGCCCCAGCGATTCCACAGATGCCTGAAGCTGGCTCACCAATGCCGCAAGTTGTGAGGATTCTGTCGAAAGACGGGTGGCCAACTGGGCTGGCGATTCCACGCTTGGGCCAGTTGCCCCGTCGACTAATCCCATGCTCTGGCGTTTGGCATTGAGTTCCTCGCGGAGCTTCTCCACTTCTGATTTTTCATCACCAAAACCAGCGTCGGTGACTTGCAGGGCCAGTAAAGAGAGGACAATAACGATNCCCCCAAGAATGAGACTTACAACGAGATTCTGATTTATCCTCGGTCCTGTTTGAGTGACAGGGTCGGGTTCGGTTTTTTTGTCAGAGANATTGTCAGAAGATTCATTTTTCATGGGACAAGGATTGTGGTCTTCTTCTCGCTTGGAATTCTTCCGGGAGGGCTCCAGAGGNNCTACCTTCGGCTCAGGATAAGAGCAAGTATGCTCTGACGCTAGATCTGATTGCTATACGATGTCGAGAAGCTGGCTTGGCTGGTCGATCAGGAAAGTGGGGTTTTCCTTGGAGAGTGATTGCCGGGAATTTAACCCCCAAGTGACCGCAATTGCCTCGACCTTCGCCTTACGGGCTGCTCGAAGATCTCGAATTTCGTCACCAACGTAAGTGATTTCTCCGGGAGCAAGAGACAAATTGCGGGCTATGGAACGCAGGTGCCTTGCCTTACCACTCAGTTTTCCAATGCTGCTGATAAAGGAAAATTCGTTCCGAATACCGTGAACCGATAGAAAGCTGTCGATATTCTCAGGAATATTCGAACTGAGAATACCCATATGCTGGGAGCGCTCACGTAAGAGGGGCAAAGCCTCGCGGACGCCTTCGATGAGAGATAATTGCCCTATCCGGCTTCTAAGGCGCCGCATGCCAGCGGCGAGGTGAAACGGGAGCCTGCGTTTTGGGACACCAAGATGACGCAGGAGTCCATTAGTATCCAATTCCCGCAGCTCGCCCAACTGATCAGGATGAATGAGATTATATCCATNCTTCTCAGCGATTTCATTATAGATGTTGATACCTTCACCGAGTGTATCGGCAATGGTTCCATCGAAATCAAATACGAGGCAGCGTCTCAATGTAATTCTCTTGTCATGAGGTTGATCCCTGCCGACACAGGGATAGGTTCGGATCGATATCTTCACTGAGCGATCCATTAGCGCCGCTCCGGAGCTTTAAGAGTGCGGCGAATGCAATCATGGCCGCATTGTCTGTAGACAACCCGGAAGGACAGGGAAGAAAACGTAAACCGTCGGACAGACACCCGTCGCGGAGGGCGCACCGGAGGAACTCATTACAGCTTACTCCCCCAGACAAGGTGATGGTGTTGCAACCGTGCTCTCTAGCCGCCCGGAGTGATTTCGATACAAGAACATCCGTGACGGCTTTCTGGAAAGAGGCACAAATGTCAGGAAGTCTCGTGGTCAGGTTGCTGACCTTGGGGAGAGTATAACGAACGGCAGTCTTGAGCCCGGAGAAGGAGAAGTTCAGGTCTCCAGGCATCGAACGCGGAAATTGGAAGGCCTCCGGGTCGCCGGCTTTTGCCTGTTTTTCTATCTCGGGCCCTCCGGGGTAAGGAAGCCCGAGCATGCGTGCTACTTTATCGAAGGCCTCCCCGGCCNCATCGTCTACAGTGCGTCCGAGAATGTGGTAATCACCAGCCTTTCTGGCGTGGACCAGCATTGTATGGCCGCCTGATACGATCAGGGCCAGATGAGGGGGGATNGTTATGCCTGAACTTCCCCGGGAGGTAGCCTGAACCGAAAGAAACGGAGAGAGAAGGTGGCCCTCCATATGGTTAACTGAAAGAAAATGTCTGCCAGACGCAGCTGCAAGTGCTTTGGCCATGGTATGCCCAACAAGAAGTGATGATGATAATCCAGGCCCTCTGGTTGCTACAAAAGCATCGACATCGCGGGCCTGTAGAGCTGCATGATCAAGCGCATTTTCCACCAGTTTTCGTAGAATAAGAGAATGGTTGCGGGATGCTACCTCCGGGACAACGCCGCCATAGGATCGATGCAGTTGTATCTGGGAAGAAACGAGGGAGCAGAGTATCTCTGCAGGTTCTGTGCCGGACTGCCTCAGAATAGCCACAGCGCTCTCATCGCATGATGTTTCGATGGCGAGGATAGTCAAAGCTCCTGACTTAGACTCCGGAGCTGGCTGCACGGCAGCGGACATCGTATTGAGAATGTTATAGTTTCGAGAGCGTCTGGGGAGCTTCGCTGACGAGGGATCTAACTACAGGTCAACGGCCCGTTCTGGCAAGGGGTCAGCGACTCACACCGTCGTTGTCTCCCGTGGGTTTCCCGATCTTGATTCGATTTACTCACGTCGACTTCAGAGATGGTTTCATGTTCCAAACGTAAGGGTATGATCTGGAATGTGAAGAGGCTTCGGGACCCTAGGCAGCATCTGCGCGCTTTTTTCGGATCGCCGGGGATTTTTTTCCTTCCACAACTCCGCGGCTGATAGAGACCGAATCGATATCCTTTCGCGAAGGAATGTCATACATGATATCGAGAGTGATTGCTTCGAAAATAGAGCGAAGAGCCCGCGCCCCGGTTCCTCTTCTTACGGCCTCTTCCGCCATCGCTCGCAAGGCGTCACGGGAAACCTTGAGTTTCACATTATTGAGCGCGAGTTGCTTCTGATACTGTTTTACCAGTGCGTTCCGCGGCTCGGTCAGAATTCGAATCAGCTCGTTCTCGTCCAGTCGCAGAAGAGACGAGTGAACGGGGAGTCGCCCGATGAATTCCGGGATCAGGCCAAAATGGAGAAGGTCTTCAGGTTGCACCTTACTCATCAGGTCCTCATCGGACCCTTCAGCAAGGGCAGTCTTCTCCGCTGCTGCAAATCCAAGTGCATTCCGCCCCAAGCGTCTCCGAACAATATCTTCCATGCCTACGAATGCTCCACCACAGACAAACAGAATACGCTCCGTATTAACTTGAATGTATTCCTGTTGTGGATGTTTGCGACCTCCTTGAGGCGGCACATTACACACAGTGCCTTCGAGAATTTTCAGGAGAGCCTGCTGCACGCCTTCTCCAGAAACATCTCTGGTAATACTGACGTTCTCCGTTTTCCTTCCGATTTTGTCAATCTCGTCAACATAGATAATGCCCTGCTCTGCTTTTTCTACATCGAAATCTGCGGCTTGGAGCAAACGCAGAACGATGTTTTCNACATCTTCCCCAACGTATCCTGCTTCGGTCAGTGTTGTGGCATCAACGATGCAGAAGGGAACGTCCAAGACCCGGGCCAGCGTCCGTGCCAGTAAGGTCTTACCTGACCCTGTTGGTCCAAGGAGAAGGATGTTGGACTTTTCGATTTCAACATCCGCCAGTTCGGATGGAGTGAGGGACGTATCTTGATGTATTCGCTGGTAGTGATTGTAAACGGCGACCGCCAGCACCTTTTTTGCCTGCTCCTGCCCTATGACATAATCATCGAGCTTCTTGCAGATCTCACTAGGAGTAGGGGTGGAAACGGCCTCCTCGAAAGAGGGGCCTGAATCCACCTGTTTTTCTTCGGAGAATTCCTTGTCTAGAATGGTGGAGCAAACCTCTATGCACTCGTTGCATATGTACACCCCCGGTCCGGCAATAAGCTTTTTCACCTCCGAATGGCTTTTGCCACAGAAGGAACACATGGTGAGGTTTGATGCACGTGCCATAGCCGCTACAGATAATGAGGAACAGAGCTCTTATCAAAGAACCAACTGCATTGCATGGTAGCAGAGGACAGCAGTCTCTGCCTGCTATTTTTTCATGAATATCAGGACTCGTCCGCGTCTCCAAGGTCCTTCCTGTTTTCAAGCACCCGGTCTACCAGTCCATAGTCAGCGGCTTCCTGTGCTGACATGTAGTTGTCTCGATCGGCGTCCCGGTCAACGGTGTCGAGGTCCTTGCCCGTGTGTTTGGAAAGAATCCCGTTCAGGCGCTTCTTCAGTTCAAACATGAATTCGACCGTTCGTTCTACATCGGAAGCAGTGCCCTGCGCACCACCGGAAACCTGATGGATCATCACGTGAGAGTTAGGGAGGCAGAAGCGCTTGCCTTCACTTCCCGCTGTGAGGAGGACAGCCCCCATTGAAGCCGCAATTCCTATGCAATAGGTGTTCACATCGCAGGTGACAAACTGCATGGTGTCATAGATTGCGAGNCCCGCAGTCACGCTNCCTCCGGGNGAATTNATATAAATGTGAATGTCCTTCTTAGGATCTGCCATCTGNAGGAACAGCATTTGGGCAATTNCCGAATTCGCCACGAAGTCATCTATAGGCGTNCCAATGAAAATTATACGGTCTTTCAGGAGCCGGGAGTAAATGTCAAAGGCCCGCTCGCCACGACCATCCTGCTCGATGACAGTCGGGACGAGGTAGGAGTTTTGTGGCGATGGAGGGGCCGCAGATGTTGGATCAAAGTTACTCATCGTTTTTTTCAGATTCTTCGTTTACTTCGCTGTTTGGAGAATNACTGCCGGATTCTGGGTCTGGCTCTCCGGGATCGGCCTGCGCAGCCTCTTCCGCAGCATCGCTCTCCGTGTGCTCACTGGTTTCATTGACCTTCGCGTGCTCCAACAGGAAGTCAATGGTCTTACTCAGGATCATCGAGTGCTGAATTTGTCTCAGGCGACCGCTTTTCTGGAGTTCGGAGGCAAAGGTCTTAATCGGTTTTTTCGCCTGGTTGGCCATTGCAGCTACTCTGTTGGCCATCTCTTCCTGCGTTACCTGAATGTGCTCTTCTTCCGCGATTCTCTGGAGCAGGAAATCTGTTTTCAGGTTGGTTTGTGCTCTCTGCGTAGCCGCAGCGAAAATCTCGTTCTGACGCCCTTCAATTTCGTCTTCAGACATTCCCGATCCGAGACCACGTTCCACCATTTCATCAGCCTGACCCTGTGTTTCTGCGGTTACTAATTCCGGGGGTAGTTCAAATTGGACCATAGAAGTAAGCTTTTCGAGGAGCTGGCTGACCTTGAACTCTTCAATCTGCTGGTTGAGTTGGTGCTCAAGATTGCCCCTTATCATCTCCCTGAGGCCGTTGAGGTCAGATCCAGGTAGGATTTCTGCAGCGAGTTCGTCAGTAAGGTTGGGGAGCTCCTGAATCTTTATGCCTTTGACCGTCACATCGAAATCGAGTTCCACCTGGCGTAACTCTTCGACCGGAAACTCTTCCGGGACCGTGCAGGAAAAATTTCGTTCCTCTCCGATAGCTGCCCCTTCTAGTGATTTGGAGAACCCGGGGAGGATGGAGTCATCCTCCATTTTCAGCCAGTAGTCCTCTCCATTTCCAAGGTAGCCCACCGACTGACCAACAGCTTCTTCGGTCGGCGTTCCGTCCAATTCGGACCGGTAATCGATTACGGCAAAATCCCCTGCCTGAAGAGGGCGGTCTGTCACTTCGGTGTAGTCCGCGTAACGGGATCTTACATTCTGAATTTCATTTTCGATGTCTTCCTCTCCGATGGCTCGATCAGGAATTTCCAGCTGGATGGTCTTGTAATCTGGAAGCTCAAATTCAGGCGCGAGAGTCAGGATCGCGGAAAACGTCATGGCTCCGTCAGGGTGATGGACGGTATCCTCCGGCGCTTTGGCGTCGATTACCCGCAGGTTTTCGTTTTCGGCAGCATCGGTTAGCGCCTTTTGCATCATGCGCTGTTCCAATTCCCCGGTAATTTGCTCGCCGTAGCGTTTTTCAATTACCGTGCGTGGTACNTTGCCCGGACGGAACCCGGGAATTCTAGCCTGGCTACCAAAGGCTCGGATGATTTTGAGACGCTCCTCCTTCAGCTTTGCAGGAGGGATTTCGACTGAGAGCCGGGCTGCGCAGTCAGACTGTCTTTCGACGGTTATTTTCATGGTGTCTGCCGGATTCCGTCCGGTCGCGGGGGCGGAACGCTAGAGCGCGAACGAAGGGTGGTCAAGGACGCTGGCAGCGGCCAATGCCACTGGAATCCCGCCACGAGTTTTGGAAGGGGATACGCCGATGGATGAGGGCGAGAGGTGAAAATTGACGCAAAAAATGGCAATATTGTTTTATGTTCATTGACCTTGGCCGGGAGACAGGTAAATGGTCTGGGCCGCGGGCGCAGGAAAGGCCTTCCCCGGTTGTTAGTCATGACGATTTTTACGCTTTGGATATGCCGCCTAAAGAGCTGCCTGGCAGCAGCCTTAATTCCAGCAGTGTTCGTTGGTTCAGGTCTTCTTTGGGCCCAGGAGAACCAGCGAGCGAACGGGCTGCTCGACCTTGAGGAGCGTACGATCTCAGAGGTTAAAATTCGCTATCAGGGGGCCAAGACGGTGGATGAGTCTCGCTTGCGAGACTACATGTCGGTGAGCGCGGGCCAGAAATATAACCCCGAGATCCTCGATAAGGATGCTGCCAGTCTGTACGAGAGTGGACTGGTGGATGATGTCAGCTTCCTGGGAGACCCTGTTGGAGACAAGCAGATCGTGCTGATTGTGGAGGTCGCGACCCGCGGACAGATCGTTGAAGTCGGGTTNGCGGGTAATACCGTGTTTAGTGACCGTAAGCTAGCTGATGAGGCTACCATTAAGGCTGGTATCGTAAGTGATGCGGCGATTCTGGAGGCTCGAAGAAAGATCGAGGAGCAGTATATGGGTTATGGTTATCCGGATGTGCTCGTATCGCACCGCCTGAAGGAAACAGCTCGCCCCGGGCAATACCAGCTGGTTTTTGTCATTGAGGAGGGAAGCAAGAGCGAGGTGCGGAANATTTTGTTTGAAGGGAACACCGCTTTTTCGCGGGCCGAACTTCGGAGGCAAATGGAGACCAAACAAAAGGGCCTTCTCTCCTTTATAAGCAAAAGCGGTCGGATCGATAAGGAAAAGCTGCAGTTGGATCTGCTCAAACTGGAAGACTTCTACCGAGACAGGGGTTACCGGATGGTGCGTATTGATTCAGTGCGCCGTGAACCAGCCACGAAGGGGCGCGTCGATCTCGTTATTCCAGTCTACGAGGGACCCAGATATAAGGTTGGGAGCGTTGCATTCGGGAAGATGACTGTATTTACCTCTGAGGAATTGACTCCTGCACTAAGCGTGGCTGAGGGACAGGACTACTCCGGTAAGAGGGTCAATGATGACGTGCGAATGATTCGGAGCTATTACGGATCGCGTGGCTATGCTGATGCGAGGGTAACTCCAGAAATGCGGGATGTCTCTCCAGGTGTTGTCTCGATTACCTATGAGGTGGTGGAAGGTACCCTCTATCGTGTTGGAAAGNTAAATATTCAGGGGAACAATGTGACAAAGGACAAGGTCATCCGTAGGGAAATTCCAATGCTCCCGGGGGATTACTACAGCTCCGTGGACGAAGAGACGACGAAATCCCGACTCCAGAACCTGCGCTATTTCAAACAGGTTCAAGTCACCGGGTCTCGTAGTAGCCAGCCGGGGTATCGCGATGTCAATGTGCTGGTCAGTGAGGCCAAGACCGGGCAAGTGAGTTTTGGTGCTGGTTTCAGCTCAGTGGACAGCGTGGTGGGATACCTTCTCCTTGAGCAAACGAACTTCGACATTGCCAATCCGAAGAATTTCTTNAGGGGAGGCGGTCAACGGTTCAGTATGCGCCTGCAGCTCGGTAACGAGCGTCGCGACCTGAGGCTCTCCCTCATCGAACCCTGGTTCATGGGCAGAAAGCTCTCGTTGGGTGGAGAAGTGTTCTATCGCGACCTGCTCTTCCTCAGCGATGAATATGATCAGAGCAACGCTGGAGGTGCGGTTTTTGTCCGGCGACCTCTGGGAGAAAAAGGATATATCAAGGCGGAGTATCGTCTTGAGCAGGTTGGTATTGACGTTGAGCCTGTGCCTGCTGGCTCTGAATTCCTCGCTGAGGATGGAGACTACGTCCGAAGTGCGCTTTCATTGAGCTATGTCTATGACAGCAGGGATAGCAATATGGTGCCAAGACGTGGGCACCGCCTCAATCTTGGGGCAACCCTGGCAGGTAGCTTTCTTGGTGGAGATGTCGACACTTACACCCTTAGCGCTTCGGGATCGAAGCATTGGAACCTTCCATGGGATCTGATTTTCAATCTCAGCGGAGCGGTAAANGTGGTGGACGCCCTTAGCGGAAATGTCCCTATCTTCGAACGGCAGATGCTTGGAGGTGCCCGGAACTTGCGCGGGTTTGATACGCGGGATGTTGGTCCTAGAGATGCGGCAACAGGATCGGTGCTGGGAGGAAATACTTCTGCATATGGGACNGTGGAGGTCACCTTCCCGATTGTTGGAGAGGTGAGGGGTGCGTTTTTTGGGGACGTCGGATTCGTAAATTCCGATTCGTATGATTTCAGTCCTGAGCAGCTCCACAGTGATGTAGGTATTGGAGTAAGGGCGAGCATACCATTCTTTGGGCCGATGGCTCTTGATTACGCTTTCCCGATTCAAAGCGAGAGCTTGGCCGATGATGGTCCTCGCCTGCAGATTTACGTGAACTACCAGTACTAGAGGTTTCGCACGGTCGCTTGAAAGCTTCCGGAAGGTTCCGCTTCTGGCTGAAGGTCGAAAGACTCGGCGTCTTTGAACTTACGCCGCCGGTAGCCGAGGGCCAAACTGGCAGACTCGGCGGGCAGGAGATCAGCAACGGTGGTGATTTCTCCAGCGGGAAGGCCGTTGTGATAAATGGTACAGGGCGGATTGGTTCCGGGCGGGACAAGGAACTTGGTCAGATATCGCGGGACTTTGCCTGCCCGCTTCATCCGGGAAATGACTTCCTGCCCAATATAGCATCCCTTGGCGTAGGAAATTGTATCGTTCTCGATTCCCGCCTCTTGAGGCATTTGCCCGAAATGAAGCTCGGATCCCCATTCTGGAATTCCACGAAACGTCCTCAGGTATTCATAATGGTCCTCCGTTGCGATGGGGAATCCTTCGATCTCAAGTTCGGACCTAGAAAAAATGTCGATACCTTGTTCTCCAAGGCGCTTCGTTAACCAAGAGAGCTCATTGATCGGACGCTCCGAGTAGTTGAGAAGGTGGGTAACCACCCAATGATGTGACTCATCCTCGATCTNGACGTCATCAGCTATAAGGTAGCGTTCGAGGCGTGACATGAGGTGTTCTCGTAATTCAATCGGAGCGTCGATGAGGTAGCTATCCTCGTAGGCCCGGATGTGACATGTCGCATCAAGTTGGCCTTTGGCATTAAGAACGCAGGCGTATGCCGCTTCCGTTTCGGTAGCAAGCGATACGTCCTGAGTTACCTGACCACTGAGAAAGCGGAAGCGGTCTGACCCGCTCATGCGTAGCACCACTCGCGGAGAAAGGGGAATTTGCAAGGGAGCGTCGTCTTGGCCAGGAAATGCAGTGCTCATTGCTGAATGAATTGTCGATAGAGGATGGAAAAGTCACTCTCGCCTTCGCCGAGATCATTACGCTTCTGCATCTGATCNGTGGTGTTTCTGATTCCCGGGGTTTCAAGACCCGCTCTTTGAGCCAGGTCCAGCATGTAGCGAGCATCTTTCAGCATATTGGAGAGGGAGAAGTGTGGATCATAATCTCCTCTCGCCATGGATGGGCCCTTCATTTCAATAAGGGTAGACGCGCAGGCGTTTGGCTGGATTGCCGAGAGATAGATATCAGCTGGAATTCCGTGGGCCGCATTGATGCTCAACCCTTCGGCGAGAGCTTGAACGGTTGAAGCCGTGATCAGATTGGTGGTCAGCTTTAAAATTGTAGCAGCGAGAGGAGAGGGGACTCTCATGATCCGTGCAGCGGTAGTTTTCAGTAAAGGCTGTAGACTGGTGATCAGCGCTTCGTCGCCGCCAGCGTAATACACCAGCGAAGCGTTCCCTGCTGCTACCTTGCTACCGGTAAAAGGGGCATTCAGGAAAGCGCAGCCCATCTGTGCGCACTCAGCGACCAGATATTCCGTTGTCTCATAATCAATAGTAGCATGATTGATGAAGGTTTTAGCAGGGNCGAGCACGGGTTTGATTGCGTGGAAAACCTCTCTCACTGCCTCTACGTCCTTCAGGTAGCAGACGATGATGTCGGCTTTTTCCGCAGCTTCCTTCGGGTCAGGCTCGTAATCGGACCGGTCTCGAGGATTGCGGCTCCATGTTATGGAGGGGTAACCTCCTCCGGTGATGTGGTTTGCAGCTTGAGATCCGATGATTCCGAGGCCAAAAATGGCGACAGTGGGTAGAGATTGGCTTTGATTCACTTGACTCGTCTAAGGGGGACCTGGGGTTCTTGCAAGTGTGACTGAAGAGGCATCCGAGCGGTTTATGGACAAGCCTGCCACCCGGGAAAGAATAAATACGCAGGTGCTGTGAATAAAGGTTAAGAACTTGACTTTCTGGGTGCTGTCAGGCAAAGCGATGGCGAGGTTAAGTGCTCTTTATCCGCTCATTTCCCCGTTCTTGAACGCAATACAAGNCTCCCACACGCGACATGGAATTTCTAAAATGGAGCTGGTACGTAGCCTACGTTTTGGTTCTTCTCGGGCTCTCGGGATATGGCTGTCATCGTCTGTGTATTGTCTACCTATACCTGAGACACTCTCGGAAGCGCCCAGAGATCAAGAGCAGGTTTGCGGAGTTCCCGCTCGTCACGGTCCAGCTTCCTGTCTTCAACGAGATGCATGTCGTGAAGCGCTTGCTTTCTTCGGTGGCGCAGCTTGATTACCCCAAGGAGAAACTCCAGATTCAGCTTCTGGATGACTCTACCGACGAGACAACCGCAATCGCCGATGAAGAAATCCTCAAGCTTCAGGCCNATGGTTTTGANGCGGAACTCATCCATCGAGAGGACCGGACCGGATACAAGGCTGGGGCCCTGGAGAACGGATTAGAGACAGCGAAGGGGGAATACATATTCATTCTTGATGCGGACTTCGTGCCAAATCCTGACGTTCTTCGGGAAACGATCCACTACTTTACGGATGAGAAGATTGGCCTTATTCAGACCCGGTGGGGACACCTGAATCGTAATTATAACCTGCTTACGAGGGTTCAGGCGATGTTTCTCGATGGACACCTCGAGCTGGAGCAAACAGCCCGGAATCGGAGTGGTCGATTTTTCACTTTCAACGGAACAGGCGGAATCTGGCGAAAGAAATGTATCAGCGATGCCGGAGGTTGGGAGCATGACACTCTCACAGAGGATATGGACCTCAGCTACCGCGCGCAGTTAAAGGATTGGAGGTTTATTTTTCTCAACGAAGTGGAGACGCCAGCCGAGCTTCCGGTGGACATGGATGGGTTCAAGAGTCAGCAGCATCGATGGACTAAAGGGTCGATTCAGTGTTGTAAGAAAGTTCTACCAGCGATCTGGAGGAGCAAGTTTCCGTTGTATGTGAAACTTGAGGCAACAGCGCACCTGACATCCAATTTTGCCTGGTTGCTGCTGATGGTTCTGTGCTTTCTCATTTTCCCAAACACGAAGTATCAGCCGGAGATGAGTATCTGGGTGAAGGCGTTGATACATATCCCTATTTTTATTTTTGCCTCTGGGTCAGTAGTTTTCTTTTACCTTATGTCCCAGAAGGCNCTTCATCCCAAGAGCTGGTGGAAAGAGATCGTTTATCTTCCCTGCCTTCTCGCTCTTGGGATTGGCATGTCGATAAACAACGCGCGAGCAGTTATGGAAGCTTTGCTCAACATGCAGTCTGGATTTGTGCGGACGCCCAAATACGGAGTGGAAAAGTTGAAGAGGGAAAAGGCCCCAGTTCCGCGAAAGAGTCGTTACAAGGCAATCAAATCAGCAACTCCAGTAGTAGAATTTCTCTTTGGGGTATTCTTTCTNTTNGTCCTGATCGATGCGCTCCTCAGTGGTAATATAGTTTCCTTTATATTCCTGCTTCCCTTCCCTCTGGGTTTCTTTTATACATCGCTATCCTCCTTCGCAATATCCTGGGGAACCGCCACTGGGAATCGCCAGGCAGAGTAGCCTCTGGAGGTAATTCTCCGTCTTGCCGATTGATGACAAAGAGAACACTTTCAAGCCGGGCAGGAACTCTCCTGTTGGGAGGCTTGCTCTGCTTCCTTCTCAGTAGCTGTGCGAAGGTTCTCCCCGGCAATGAGGTCATCGTGAGCGTGCGTGATCAGAAGATGATAGTTTTGAAAGAGGGGGCTCCGGTGAAAAGTTACCGCATTTCGACCTCGAAGTTCGGACTTGGGGACAAGCCTGGGAGTATGAATACCCCTCTGGGAACGATGCGAATTGCCAGAAAAATCGGAGGTGGAGCCCCTGCAGGGGCCGTTTTCAAAAGTCGGCGGCCGACTGGGGAAATTCTAAGACCAAATTCGCCTGGGAGAGATCCTATTGTATCGAGGATTATTTGGCTCAAAGGCACGGAGAGAAGGAATCGAAATGCCTTTCGACGTTACATTTA
Organism: Roseibacillus sp.; assembly: GCA_002709915.1. Classification (GTDB taxonomy): domain Bacteria; phylum Verrucomicrobiota; class Verrucomicrobiia; order Verrucomicrobiales; family Akkermansiaceae; genus Roseibacillus_B. The sequence continues at coordinate 44,381 of PARF01000023.1, forward strand.
CATTCATGGGACTCCTGAAGAGAGAACGATTGGGAGACCTGCCAGTTATGGGTGCATTCGAATGAAATCCCGGGACGTTATAGACCTCTACAGGCGCGTCGGTGTTGGAGCTGAAGTCCGGGTTATCAAGGGCTCGCTTTTCGGTTTGCAGTTTTCTCCGGCTGGCGAAAACCTTGTTCAGCGGGGTCCCGAAAGAGACAGTGGAGCGAGTCAAACTCCTGTTTTCAGGGGTGGGCCCTCAATCTGAAGGAGCAGGAACTATCGAGGATTCCTTGATTTTCAGTTGCGTATGCTTGACAGAGGCGTCCTCTGGCCTAGTTTCGTCGCCCCCCGAGAATTTAATAATGGCTAACTCAAAATCAGCGCTGAAGCGAGTTCGGCAGGCAGCACGTCGCACCGATCGCAACAAGACACTCAGAACGAGGGTAAAGTCCCTCAGGAAGAAGACTCTGGAAGCGGCCGAATCTGGAAATGCTGAAGAGGCTCAGAGCACCATGAAGCAGCTCGCCTCTGCAGTTGATAGGGCGACACTCAAAGGGCTCTACCACAAGAACAAGGGAGCCAATATAAAGAGTAAGACCGTCAAAGCTATCAAGGCTGCTGCCGGTTCCTGATTGCCCCTGACTAACCGAAGGTCCTCTTGGCCAGAGGTCGCTCAAGTTGAGTCACGTATGTCTTAAGTATTGTGGAAACTGCTTCAATCGAACGCCTCGCCAAAGCGAAGGAAATTGCTTCAAAACCTGAGGAGTATCAGGTTTGCGAAGGATGCGAGTCGATTGTGGGCCTCGCCACAGCTGTATGTCCCAATTGCCACAGCTATCGGTTCGACGGAAGTTCAGCGCGGGTTGTTGATCAGGCTCTGCTGTTGGGTTCCCGAGAAAAGCGCTCAGTGACTGCTGAGGACCTCGCCTGATACTGGAAATCGTGGTCCATCAGCGGAAGCTTACAGGAAGGGAGCTGCTGAGGTGATCGAGAGTCCTCTGGTGAGCATTATCAACCTCCTTGCTGGTGACAGTCTTGTCGTCGGAGCGATAGTGAAAGGTATAGGCGAGAGACTTTTTCTCTGAATCCAACTGTTCTCCAGTCGGATCTCGGAATACGTCGAAGCAGCCAAATGAGACAAGAAGTGGTTCGTTGAGTTTTTGGATAGCCTTTTCAATATCGGTGTTGGAAAGGTCCGACGGCACTTCCATGGCTGCATCGCGAGAAGAGCCCGGGAATTGAGGAAGCTCTTTAACTCGCGAACTTCCAGTTCGGAGCTCACATACTTTATTGAGGTCCAATTCTGCGAGGTAAACAGGGAATCCGAGGTTCAGTTCGCGACCACGGGAGAGCGATAGTTGAGCAAAAGATCCGATTGTTTTTCCGTTGGCCACTACCTGAGCATTCAGCAGGAAATTGCCCGGCTTTACCGGAGAGAGCTGAACCTCCACGCCCGGAAGAAGCGATGCGAGGATGCCTTTCAAGTCGAACGCATTTGTCAGTTCACCACCCTTATTCTGCCAGCATACCGGGCTTCTCCGGCCTCCGAGGATAATTCCGATAACGTCTGCTTCCAAGTCAGTGGCCTTTCCCCCTCCGGCGTTACGAAAGCATCTCCCCATTTCAAAAAACCGGATTTCCTTTGCGCCCTGTCTTACATTCCTGCTTGCGATTGAGAGCAGAGCAGGACTTAGGCTCGGTCGCATTACGCTGTGATCTTCGCTAAGAGGCAGCCTGACTCTGATGACGTCTCCTTCCTGCATGGGTCTGAGAGGCAGGGCGTCACGCAGCTGGGCCTCAGAAATGAGCTTAATGGACTGCGCTTCAAAAAACCCCTGTGCTGCCAACTGCTTTTTCAGGTCGATTTCAAGGTCGTATCTGGCATCAACTTTTCCGGGAGCAGCAGAACGGGATAGATTCCGCGAGGGAATGGAATCCAGTCCGTTGACGCGGACGATTTCCTCTACGAGATCCACATGCCGTTGAAGGTCCATCCGGTAGCTCGGGATTTTCCACTGGTTCCCTCCCTCGTGGAGAAGTCCGAGGCGTTCAAGGGCATTATGAGCAGAATCAATGGAAATAGCTCCGCCAACCGTCTGATGAAGGCGCTCTGGTTCGAGGGAGACCGAGCCGGTCATTTCCGGGGTGACCCCGGCGAAGTTCGTGGGCTCGTCGATTACTCCACCCGCCAGTTCGGTAATGAGCTTTACTGCAAGGGCCGAGGCCCTGTTGACCCCTTGCGGATCGACCCCTCTTTCGAACCTGTATGACGAGTCGGAGTGCAGATTAAGTCGGCGTGCAGTTTTTCGAATGCTAGGTGGATCAAACCAAGCAGACTCAAGGATCACCTCGGTGGTAGAGGTGGTAACGCTCGATGTTTCACCTCCCATCACTCCTCCGAGAGCAAGCGTATTTCCCGATTCGTCCGAGATCACGCAATCAGAGGGAGCAAGAGTATAGCTCTGTTCGTCGAGTGCGGCAAAGGATTCGTTCTCCTTAGCGTAGCGAACCCTGATTCCGCCATCTACTTCTGCAGCATCGAAGGCATGAAGAGGATGGCCTACCTCGTGGAGGACGAAGTTTGTTACGTCGACAATGTTATTAATCGGGCGCAGGCCGATCGCCTCCAGCTTGTCCTTTAACCAGGCCGGGCTTTCACTGACCTTCACGCCTTTAATTCTTGTAGCTGTATACAGGGCGCATACGTCCTGTCCTTCGATAGAAAGGGAGGTAGTGTCGGCTTTGAGCTCAAGGGATGGAACGTCCATGACCCTGATCTCCCGGCGAGTAAGTGCTGCAACTTCCCTCGCCATTCCGTAGTGGCTAAGCAGGTCCGGACGATTTGGGGTAACTTCGATTTCAAAGACGGTGTCGTCGTCCACAAATTTCCGGAGAGGCTTACCGGTTTGCCACTCGGCAGGTAAAATCATCAGGCCGCTGTGATCGGATCCCAGTCCGACTTCAATAGCAGAGCAGAGCATCCCTCGGGATTCTACTTTCCGCATGACGGTCTCTTTTATCTCAAATCCTCCAGGCAGGACAGCACCCGGAAGTGCACATGGAACCTTGTCTCCTACCTTGTAATTTTTGGCTCCGCATACGATCTGCCGGAGCTCAGCTTCCCCGGCGTCCACTCTGGTCACACTGAGTCGATCAGCGTTAGGGTGTTGTTCGCTCGCGACTACCTCGGCGACAACTACTAGATCAGATGCTACACCTTTTTCGATGATTCCCTCTACCTCTACACCGGCGAAGGTCAGAACGTCATCGAATTCGCTGTTGCTGAGATCCGTGACATCCAGATGAGAATTGAGCCATTTTTTTGAGATTAGCATTTCTTGAAGGTCTGAGGGGTTAGCGCCACAGCGAGTGATCTTTGTTCTGTCCGATCTTGATGGGCTCAGGCGAATTGAGAGAGGAATCGTGCATCATTCTCGATCAGGAGGCGTATATCCTTGATGCCCCACTGAATCATGGCAAGGCGGTCGAGACCCATGCCGAAAGCATAGCCAGTCACCTTGTCAGGGTCGTAGAAGTGATCACCGCGCGCCTTGCATATTTCCTCAAAGACTGCCGGGTCGACCATTCCGCAGCCAGCAACTTCGATCCATCTCGGTTCTTCTCCCTTAAGCTTAAGCAGAGCGTCAATTTCAAAACTGGGTTCGGTAAACGGGAAGAAATGAGGACGGAATCGAACTTTGGTCTCCTCGCCAAACATTGCCTTATAAAAGAATTCGAGCGTGCCCTTGAGATCGCCAATCTGGACATCGTGGTCGACATAAAGCCCCTCNAGCTGATTGAAGGCNGGAAGGTGGGTCTTGTCGACCTCATCGCGTCGGTAGCATGATCCCGGAGCGATAACCCGCACCGGAGGGACCTCGTCCTCCATGGTGCGAACCTGAACTGTCGAGGTGTGCGTTCGTAGCAGTTTTCCACTATCGAAGTAGAAGGTATCCTTTTCGTTTCGAGCTGGATGTTCAGGCGGAGTGTTAAGCGCGTCGAAGCAGTGAAACTCCGTTTCAATCTCGGGCCCCTCGGCCAGCGAAAAGCCCAACCTNCTGAGAATGGTGATGGCGCGATCTTTGACGAGGGTAAGAGGGTGAAGGTTGCCCGGGTGGAGTGGTAGTCCCGGGAGAGACAGGTCGATGCCTTCCACGGAGGCCGCGTCTGCATGTTCCTGAATGACCCTGCTCTTGGCGTCGAGGGCGTCCGTGATGGCAGCTCGTGTGGTGTTTAGTAGTTGTCCTATGACGGGCTTCTCATCCTTGGAAAGATCCTTCATTCCAGCTGAGGCAGCGGTCAAACGGCCTTTTTTNCCCAAAAACGCAATGCGAACTTCCTCGAGTTCCTGCTCACCGGCTGTGGTCTCAATAGCGGAAAGGGCAGCGGTTTGGATATTGGCGATCTCTTCTTTCATCGGTAGGAATACGGGAAACGGGTTTTCTCAGTCAGGTATCGCCGGCTCCTCGCGGTAGATTCATGACCGGCGGAAAGAGGCATGGTTCTGATGGTCATGGATNTCCGGATTTTTGGTTCAAGCTGGAAGCTNCTGCCATAAATAGCACAGGGTCGCTCATGGCGACCCTGTAGGAAACTGCAGCTTTCAATTTAGACTCAGGCTGCTTTGCCTTCCAGGGCCGTTNTGGCCTTTTCGAAAATGGCATCGAACGCAGCAGGGTCATTCACCGACAGATCAGCAAGGATCTTCCGATCGACCTCGACGCTTGCTGCGTTGAGGCCCTCCATAAATCGGGAATAGGTTAATCCCCGTTCGCGGACTGCAGCACTGATGCGCTGAATCCAAAGACGACGGAACTGGCTTTTTCGCTTTTTGCGGTCGTAATACTCGTGTTGCTGAGCCTTGTAGACAGCATCCTTGGCGTAACGATAGAGCTTCGATCGAAAGCCCCGGAATCCCTTTGCACGAAGCAGAACTCTTTTGCGCCTTTTACGACTGGCTGGACCATTGGTTGCGCGTGGCATTTTTTTGTATCTGAAGCGAACTGTTTTAGTAGTCCTCCCACAGTCTCATTCGCTCATATCCCGCGTGGACGGGAAGGCTGTGTAAGAGGCAACACCGGGATGGCGTCTATGTTCCCATGACGGCGTGAGAGAAGTTCTTCTCAGGAGAAAGGCAGGTTTGCCTTCACGTTCTTGAGATCTGCTTCGGAGACAAGGGTCGCTTTACCGAGGTTCCGCTTACGCTTACGATTCTTCTTTTGAAGAATGTGGCGCTTGCCTTGTTTCCGCCGCAATATTTTGCCGGAACCGGTCACTTTAAAACGTTTAGCGACAGCTTTCCGGGTTTTGGCTTTTCCTGCAGCGCGAGCCATGGGGCGCGGAGGCTATCCACCGACCGTGGGATTTCAAGGGATTTTACGGTTTTTTGCCGATTTTAGAGAGTTTGCGACTCGCCAGCTCGCAAAGACCGGTCAGTAAAGAGCCGCGACGGGCCCTTATCTCCCCATTGGTTGGAGTATTTCGCCTCCGATCTGGCGGTTTTCGTGGACCTGGAGGTAGTGGAGCGCTCTTTCGGCCCGGCTGGCAGTGGGGTCCTTCAAATAGGCCTCCAGCTGGCTTGAGAGCCCCTCGAAGACGGACGTCAGGTCAACTTTCCACATTCCGTCTTCCCGGATAAAAGAGACGAGAGCCCCGTCGTGTTTCTCGCCTGGAGCGAGAAAGACAGTGGCGGTTGCTTCCTCGCCAGATTTCCTGATGAGGATCTCTCCTATATCGAGGAAGTGGGGAGCTCCCCCGGGGAAGGTCATGGAGTTGAAGGCCTCACGGACAATCATTCGCCCTGTCATCGTTTTCAGCTCCTCCAGACGATACTCGTAACGTAAAGCGAGACAGGCAAAAAGGGCGAACGGAGGGAGCTCGCTCAGCCGTTTTTCATCTGCAAACAGAAGGTCGGGAAGGAGTCTGTCATAATAATCGAACGTTCTCCTGCTGACAAAGGGGAGAGCCTCTTCGCCTTTTCTCGCGTAAAAAGCCTGACTGAACCCAGAGAAGGACAGGCGGATTTCCGACCGTTGCTTGTTCAGGGAATCCTCACACGAGCAAAGAAGGATAAGTCCGAGTAGTCCAACAAGACAGACAGTCTTCATTGCAGAACCTCGAGGAGAGCGTTGACAATGCTCTGATCCTGCGACGGGAAGACCGTGCGAAGGTTGAGGAGAAAGGCTTCATCACTGACATAACCGACAACGGCTGGGGTGGTGCGCCTCAGGCTCTGAGCCAGATTTTTGAGAGACATTCCGTCTGGTTCGACCCGCAGGGCGACTGATGGAATTTCCGCGCGAGGCATAGTGCCTCCTCCGGTTCGGGAGAGAGCTTCCTCAATGGTGATTCGAGCGGAGAGAGCCTCAAGTTGCGAAGAGATGTTCTCCGCACGGATACGAAGGTCTTGCACGGGCGTAGAGAGAAAATCGAGAACCGGCAGACGGGGCTTTGCATCTCCCTTGCATGCGAGGTAGTCGTCGATGCACTCCTGCAGCACGGTGAGGATAAGCTTGTCACAGCGAACTGCCCGGAAAAAAGGTTCCGACTTGATACGGCCGACCAGGTCAGCGTTTCCAGCAATGACTCCTGCCTGGGGACCGCCAAGAAGCTTATCGCCTGAAAATATCACGAGGTCTATGCCGTTGCGGAGGGCGTCCTGAGGGGTGGGTTCATGATCGATGGGCGCGAGCTGATCAGTGTGCATGACAGCTCCTGAGCCAAGATCCTCCACGAGCGGAATTCCGTGCTGGTGGGCGAGGGATGAAATCTCAGTGACGTCGGGCTCATCAGTGAATCCTTCGAGGTAAAAATTGGACCGGTGCACCTTAAGGATCAGGGCCGTGCGGTCACTGATGGCATCGGCATAATCCTTGAGATGGGTTTTGTTAGTGGCTCCCACCTCAACCAGTTTCGCCCCCGAAGTCTCTAGAACCTCAGGGATACGGAAACCGCCCCCAATTTCCACCAGTTCTCCCCGGCTCACTATCACCTCGTTTTTTTCGGAAGAGATCAGAGTGCGCAGCGTGAGGACGAGGGCTGCGGCGCAATTATTGACCGCGGTAGCAGCCTCGGTTTCCAAGAGAACGGCAAGTGCGGTTTCGAGGTAGCCCGCCCGCTTTCCCCGTTTCCCGTCCAGGAGGTTGAATTCGAGGTTGGAGTAGCCCGTGGCGATCTTGCTTAAGGTTTCAGATGCACGTTGGCCGAGGGGAGACCGACCGAGGTTGGTATGAATGATCACTCCTGTGGCGTTGATGACAGGCTGGAGCCTCGAAGAAGAAAAATCCTGAAGGCCACGTTGGATTTCCTGCTCGATGGAAGCTTTATCGGCAACTTCTCCTTCGGCGAGCCGTGTGCGCCATTCGGCGAGACGGCGTTTGACAAAGCCCGTGACGAGAGGACGAGGAAGATTGCTCTCTCCCGTGAGGTGCTTGGAGAGCGTCTCTACGGAGGGCAGTTGACGGAAGTCGGGCATGTCACAAAAAGGGAGAGGGGCCGAGGGTAATCAATCGAGGCATTTACTGCAAAGCTCTTGATCTTCTTCGGTAACTCGGAACTCCCGTTCCGGATGAGAGGAATCCGTGGCGCCACACTGGACACAATGGTGAAACGCCTGCCCTTCTGGCAGGACACCTTGCTGGAATTTAGCCCTACGTGCCACGGTCTCACCACGGGTCACATACCATTTGAGCAGACGAGGGAACGCCCAGAACAGGTAGGGCAGGGTGGGCAGCAATGTTATTGGAGCGTAACCAGGGGCCTGGAGAACGCCTATGAGCAATAGGCCTCCCGAGATTAATCCAAGAACCCAAACCTTGATTGGAAGGATGAGAAACAAGTGGAATTCCACGCGGGGGAACAAGGTGGCAAAAGCAAAAAACAGTTGCGCGTAAAGGGTAATTCCCCCGAATCCTCCCGGGCCTTTGCCGAGAAATTGAGCGAAAATCATGCATGCGAGCACGGAGTAGACGTAGATCGAGGCCTTCAACTCTCCCCACGCTTCCTCGAGGCCATCGTTGAACATGAAGGTGATCCTCATGGCGAAAAACATAAACAAGGCGGACAGAAGGGGCGAGCCGCCGGGGGGAACAGGGGGGAGGGCAGCAAATGAAATCACACGCCAGTATTCTCCAGATACAATCCGCTGATAATTAAAGGCGAAGGAACCGGCAGATGAGGGCACGAATACGAGGAGAAGGAAAACAAAGACATGAATAATGCCAATTGCCCTGATGAGCCCGGGAAAGGCCATCCACCTGATTTTCGGCTCCAGCGAGTTGAAGAGAGGCACAGAAGGAAGAAAGGGCGGGAAGCGCTGATTGACAAGCCCCATTGAGCCTCACAGCATCCCGGAGGTGAGCCGGGAATTGAAAGAGACGCCGCTGCGCGAGGTGCATCTTGAGCTTGGAGCCAAGCTGGTAGGCTTTGCCGGCTGGGAGATGCCGATCCGCTATGGATCTATTCTTGAAGAGCATCAATCGGTGCGGCAGGCTGCGGGGATTTTCGATATATCCCATATGGGGCATCTGCACGTGGAGGGGCCGGGATCTTCTGAATGGCTAAATCGAATGCTCACCAACAACGTGGAGAATCTTTCGGAGGGAGAGGCTCAATATACCTTTCTGCTGAATGAGGAGGGGGGTATCATCGACGATCTGATTCTCTATCGTCTTGAGGAGAGGCGTTTTCTGTTAGTGGTGAACGCGGCACGAACCGCGGAAGCATTCGCGTGGTTAAGGACCAACAATGTAAGGGAAGAGATAGAACTCACGGACCAAAGTGCGGAGATGGCTGGAATGGCCGTGCAAGGGCCATTGGTGGCAGATGTATATTCCCGGATTATGGGAGGGAGGACCCTTCCGAAGAGAAATGAAGTGGATAGCTTCGAGATTGAGGGTCACCGCCTCACCGTTTGTCGAACCGGATATACCGGCGAGGACGGATTTGAGCTCTTTTGCAAAGTGGGAGCGGGAGGCTACTGGTTTCGTACGGCCCTTGAAGAAGGGGCACGGGCCTGTGGCCTCGGGGCGAGAGATACGCTTCGTCTTGAGATGTGTTATCCCCTGAACGGGTCGGACTTAAGCCCCGAGCGAACTCCTCTGGAAAGTGGGCTTGGCTTTTTTGTGGATTTGGACAAAGAGGATTTTGTAGGGCGGGACGTCCTCCTCGCTCAGAAATCTGAGGGCTTATCCGAGGTTCTGGCACCGTTGAAATGTTTGGAATCGGGACCGCCAATCCGTCCTGGCTGCGCGGTGTTTACCGAAGACAGCCAGGAGCTGGGGAGATTGACCAGTGGTACTCTCTCGCCCTCGGTTGGGGTCGGGATCGGGATGGCTTATCTCCCCTTTGAGGTCGCGCAGGCAGGAACTGCGGTTGCCGTTGAGGTGCGGGGACGGATGATTCCTGCAGAAGTATCGAAAAAGCCTTTTTACAAGAAGGCGTAAGGCGCTAGGTATACTACCAGCAGACGCAATGAACATTCCCGACAATCTTCATTACACATCGGATCATGAGTGGGTGAGCATCGAAGATGGCCTCGCCACGGTTGGCATCACGGATCACGCGCAGGAAGAATTGAGCGACGTTGTTTTCGTCGAGCTGCCATCGGTCGGACAGGCCGTGGGTAGCGGAGATGAGGTTGGCACCGTAGAATCAGTCAAGGCAGCGAGTCCGATCTACTCGCCGCTAGGAGGAGAGGTCGTAGCGATTAATACGGAGTTAGAAGGCGATCCCTCGGTGATCAACAGTAGCCCTTACGAGGAGGGCTGGATTTTCAGGATTCGGCTGGAGGATTCGGGGGATCTTGATGACCTCCTCGATGCCACCGCATACGAAGATCTGATCAGTTGAGGGTATGGCAAGTAGTGATGCTCTTTCCAGTGGGCCCCCGGCGCCAGAGAGCTCCAGAGTGACCATCCCTCCCGGGTTCCCTGAACGGCACATTGGGCCGTCCGAACAGCAATGTGCGGACATGCTCCGTGAGCTGGGATGTGATGACTTGGAAGCATTGATCGATGAGGCTGTGCCGCAGCCCATTCGCCTCAAGCAGGAGCTTGATCTTGAAGTTCCGCTTGGTGAAAGCGAAGCTCTCGATGAGTTGAAAGGGGTCATGTCGCGCAATGAAGTTCGACGTTCCCTGATCGGGCAAGGATACCACGGAACAAAAACTCCAGCGGTAATCCAGCGTAACATTCTCGAGAATCCCGGATGGTATACAGCCTACACTCCCTACCAGGCTGAAATCGCACAGGGTAGGCTGGAGGCATTGCTCAATTTTCAGAGTATGGTTGTGGATCTTACAGGGATGGATGTCGCGAACGCTTCTTTGCTGGATGAAGCCACTGCGGCGGCGGAGGCCATGTCCATGGCGATGGCAGCGAGCCCCAAATCAAACAGCTTTTTTGCCGACAGGCACTGCCACCCCCAAACTCTCGATATTCTCAGAACTCGTTCCGAGGCTCTTGGAGTTGAGCTTGTCATCGGTGAATGGCAGGAGTTCCCCCCAGCGGACGGCTCCTTCTCAGGAGCCCTTGTCCAGTATCCCGATACCTTGGGATCTGTCTGTGATTATGAAGAACTAGCTGAGAGGGTGCATGCAGCAGGTGGAGTTCTGGTTGTAGCAGCAGATCCTCTGGCGCTCACGATCTTAAAGGAGCCTGGCGCTTTCGGCGCCGACTTATGCGTGGGATCGACGCAACGTTTCGGAGTCCCGCTGGGTTTTGGTGGTCCGCATGCCGCATACATAGCGTGCACGGATCGGCTGAAGAGAAAATTACCAGGACGCCTGGTAGGGGTTTCCGTAGACCAAGCGGGTAAACTAGCGTATCGCCTTGCTCTCCAAACTCGTGAACAACATATCCGGCGTGACAAGGCGACATCCAATATCTGTACTGCGCAGGTCCTGCTTGCCGTAATGGCCTCGATGTATGCGGTCTATCATGGACCTAACGGCTTGAAGGAAATAGCCTTGCGGATTCACTCCTTGACTGGACGGATGGCCCGATCCCTAACGAAGTCAGGTTTCAGTTTTTCTAATCATGGGTTCTTCGACACCCTCACTCTGCAGCTTGGAGAGCAGGCTGGGGAGTTTGTTGAAGCTACCCTTAGTTTGGGTTACAATCTCCGGAGCGTAGGTGACGGGCAGGTGGGGATCACGCTGGACGAAACGGTAACCCAGAAAGAGGTTGAAGGGATTCTTGGCTGCCTCGGGGTAGGCATGGAAAGCGCGGAAGAACAAGGGATGTCAGAGCATCTGCGGCGGAGCTCATCATTTCTCGATAACGAAGTTTTCAATATTTATCACAGTGAGACTGAGATGATGCGTTATCTGCGTCGACTCGAGGGCAAAGATCTGGCGCTCAACGAATCCATGATTGCGCTTGGTTCCTGCACCATGAAGTTGAATGCGGCCTCGGAAATGGTGCCCGTGACGTGGCCAGAGGTGGGATCCATTCATCCCTTCGCCCCTGAGGGTCAGACCGAAGGCTACCGGTTGATGTTGAAAACCCTCGAAAAGTGGCTCGCTGAAATCACTAGGTTTGCCGCGGTTTCTCTTCAGCCAAATGCGGGTTCTCAGGGGGAATATGCGGGGTTGCTAGCAATTCGACGGTATCACCGGGAGAGAAACGATTCTACGCGGGACGTGTGCCTTATTCCCCTCTCAGCGCATGGAACGAATCCAGCTTCTGCTGTGATGGCGGGCTTTCGGGTAGTTCCGATACAATGTGACGAAGAAGGCAACATCGACGTGAAGGACCTGCAGGCCAAGTGTGAGGAGCATAGCGATCATCTGGGAGCCTTAATGGTGACCTATCCCTCAACGCACGGTGTTTTCGAAGAAACAATCCTGACAGTCTGCGAAATAATACACTCGCATGGGGGGCAGGTCTATATGGACGGAGCAAACATGAATGCCCAGGTAGGGCTTTGCAGCCCCGGTGACATTGGGGCTGATGTCTGTCACCTTAATCTCCACAAGACATTCTGTATTCCCCATGGAGGCGGGGGTCCGGGTGTTGGGCCAATCGGGGTGGCCAGTCATCTGGTTAAATATCTGCCAGGGCATGCTCTGTTGGGCGATGAAGATGGTGCCGTCAGCGCATCGCCGTGGGGTAGCGCTTCCATTAATGTGATTTCATGGATGTATATCCGGATGATGGGGGCCGCTGGGTTGGTGGCGGCGACCAAGGTAGCTCTTCTCAATGCAAATTATGTTGCCTACAGGCTGAAGAATTACTTTCCGGTGCTCTACACGGGATCGAAGGGGAGAGTAGCGCACGAGTGTATCATCGACCTGCGTCCACTTCAGAAAGAGAGTGGAATCACCGTGGAAGACGTCGCCAAGAGATTGATCGATTACGGGTTTCACGCACCAACGATGAGCTGGCCTGTGGCAGGAACTCTCATGATTGAACCGACAGAATCGGAGTCAAAAGGCGAGTTGGACCGGTTCTGCGACGCAATGGTTTCAATTTACGGGGAGATCCAGAAAGTCATCAGTGGAGATTGGGATCCGGAGAATAATGCCCTCCGCCGGGCGCCTCACACTGCAGAAATGGTGTCGAGCGATGAATGGAATCGTCCGTATTCGAGAGAATTGGCTGCTTTCCCGGTTTCGCGGTTACGAGATCATAAGTTTTGGCCCGCGGTGGGAAGAATTGATAATGTTCATGGAGACCGGAACCTCGTGTGCACCTGCGAGGGAATGGAGGCCTATCTGGAGGATTGATGAGCATAGGGGAGGACTTCAGCAGTGTGCCCTCACCGATTGATTGGGGACAGTGGACACCGGATATGCGGGCGACGCTGATGTTTATCCGGGATGGAAATGAAGTGCTTCTCATGCGAAAGTTAAGGGGGATCGGAGCGGGTAAAATCAACGCCCCTGGTGGAAAAATTGAGCCAGGAGAGACGCCGCTTGAAGGAGCAATCCGGGAAACGCAGGAGGAGCTACTAGTGACCCCCCTTGAACCCCGAAAAATGGGAGAGCTTTTTTTTGCGATGAGTGATCTTCCTGATATTTTTGTTCACGTTTTCATGGCTAGGGCTTTTTCTGGAGAGGCTGGAGAAACAGAAGAAGCGCTTCCCCGGTGGACCAGAATTTCTGAAATTCCCTATGACATGATGTGGGAGGATGATGAGCACTGGCTGCCAAGAATGCTTGAGGGTGAAACTTTCCGAGGGTATTTTTACTTCGAGAATGAGCATATTCGTTGGATGAACATGGACTGGAGCGCGGGTTTCAACGGATAAAAAGAGCGCGCCGCGCCTTTTTGGTCACCGCGCGGAAATGAAAAACCCGCTCGGTTGAACGAGCGGGCTTTTACGGTCATCCGCCGTGCCGTCCTTGACTACGCAAGCCACGTTCCCGTAGCCCAATAGGTTGGGGGCTTCCTTCGAAGAGACACCTTCCAATGAAGGCATGGTCCCTCTCCTCAGGGGCTGCCCCCTTTGTCAAAGCATCGGTCCGGGCGCGAGCCAAGATCTGACGCACACAGTAGACTCGAAGATCATAACCTAGAGCAGGAGTATTCGCAACGGGGTTTTCTGCGTGCTTGAGAATTCGCTCTTTTTCTGGTGTTTTTCTTATGGTCTGGCCCTCAGAGCGAAAGAATCGAGTTCCACGGCTATGGCTTGAAATAAAAGGTAAGATAAGCCGTCGCGGCCATCTCCTCGATTCTCATGCGGCGGGGAATCTTCATTCCCGCCCAGCTTTCAACGAAATGAACCTCTGAGCGGGTGAGGTTGTAGCCGACGATCACGGAGGCATGAAGGGGGCTCTTCTCGTCAGGCCATGAATCACGCGTTGCGAGGTCTGGTCTTGGAATACGGTATTCTGAACTTCTGGCCGCCGCGAGCGTTTGATCAGAGTGAACCTTGTTACGGGAACTCGAGAAGCGCCTCCAGACAACCACAGGCAATCCCCGGTCGATTGACTTTCGCGTCTCGTCGAGCGAGAAGTCGTTGGATTTGTGAAGGTCCAGCGCCGCTTCTCGTGCGACTGCGAGGTAGAGGCGGGGGAGCTGCGATCCTGCTGCTGATCCGGTGTTCTGGAACTTGCCAGCGACGGAAAGCCAGTCCTCATCCAGATGCAGGCCGAAGTAGCGTGCTGCCATTACGAGGGTGTTGAGGCCGCAGTAGGGTTTGTAGCCCTGTGGCACAATAGGAAGGGATTCTATGCGGACATCTCCGTTGTCGGGTCTGATGACTCGTTCCTCGTAAACCCGGGTGAGAGCGGCGGTGGAAAGCATACTGAGTTCCTGGTCGAGCCATTGTCTGCTGACAGAATCCGCAGGTTGAATCAAGAGACGGATCAGGCGTTGGCTTCCCACGATAAGTCGGAGGGTGAGATCGCCCTTCCTGTAGTCAACGACCTCTGCCCGGAGGGCTCGGGTCTTTCCTATATGATTATCCCGCGGACGTTTTTCAGAGAGTCCTTGCAGCGCATTCCTGAGTGAAGTTTCTGTCTTGTCGAAGAATGAGGAAAATTGCTGCTGCTTGGCTGCGAGACGGAGTTGTAGTTCTCTTTGTTTCTGTCGGCGGCTCAGGCCGGGAGGGAGGCTCTCGTCAAGGTAACCGAAATACGATCCGGCATCGGCAAAGGTAACAGAAAGTGAGTCTAGTCTTCCATCTCGGTGGCGAGCTTGAACAATGATAGCAGGAAGGCCCATGACTTTTGGGCGGGCTGCGAGATAGCTTCCCGCAACGCTGGCGATCGGTGCTTCCTCCCGCCAAGTTCCTGGGAGATCCCGCTGGCCAGCCCATAGTTTTGGATCGAGTAGTTGATCTCCAATTTCTGTGTCGTTGAGGGGGCTTTCCGCCTGAGCCAGAAAGCCTCCCACCGCGTTGGGGATAGCTGATGCCGAAACGGTCAGCAGAAGCAGGGCGGTGATGACAATCAGTGATCTGACGCCTGTGTCAGGACTATGGGATCGACCCCTGTGGCAGTGAAAGTTCATGACTCGTAGCTCGGCTAGATTGAGTGGATTAGAGTTGTTGGGTCCACGCCTGAGTCGCCTCGCTTAGAGATGAAAAAGGGTCAGGCGCAGTAGGAATAAACTCGTGCCCCACAAATCCTGAATATCCAGTGCTGGCAAGAGCCTTTGCTATTGCCGGATAATTTAGCTCCTGATCTGACCCTAACTCGTTCCGGCCGGGCACTCCAGCAGTATGAAAGTGGGCCAGATATTGGACGTTTTCACGGATCGTGGAAATCACATCGCCTTCCATGACCTGCATGTGGTAGATGTCGTAGAGGAGTTTAAATCGTGGACTGCCAATCTTTCGGCAAAGCTCTACTCCCCAGTCGGTGTGGTCGCACTGGTAATCAGGGTGATCAATCTTGGAGTTCAGGAGTTCCATAACGAGAACAACATTGTGTTCCTCCGCAAGAGGGAGAATTTTCTCCAGCCCAAGGAGACAGTTATCCAACCCCTGTTGGTCTGAGATTCCTTCGCGGTTTCCGCTGAAGGTAATTACGTTGGGGATATCGGCTTCTGCCGCGGCTGGAATTAGTTCCTGATAGATTTTGTAGAGGGTGTCATGGTGTTCGCGGTGATTGAAGGCGCGCTCGATACAGCCTATCCCACTCTCGTGCTCAGGAGCGGCCGTGACCGGGCAGGAGAGCCCAAAGGGGCGTATGGCAGAAACCTCTTGTGGGTGTAGCAGGTCGATCCCTTTTAGTCCGATATTAGCCGCGCGCTCGGCTAGTTTTTCGAGGGAGTAATCTCCAAAGCACCAACGGCTGACAGATTGAGAGTAAGGCATAACGATTAGTGGGTGGTTAATCTCGCTTCCGCCATGGGCGGAAATAGGCAAGGAGAAGACCTGCGATAGTCCCGCAGAAAAAGGTCAAAATCAGAGTCACGGAGAGTGAGAATTCGATTTTCTTTGCGATGAGATCAATAGTGACGGGTTGCCTGTTCGCGGTCGCAACAACCAGAAAGGCTGCTCCAATGAGCAGGAGAATCAGAATTCGTATCCTCGGGAAGAGGGAGCCTTTTCTTTTAAAAGGATCAGGCTCTTCGGTATGGGTGGTCTCCTCCTCAGCTATCGCAGTTTTAAGACTATCTTCAGCATTTTCTTTACTCACGCCCTGAACATGCTGGATAAGGCAGGGGAGGAGCAATGATTTACTTAACGGCTGCGGGTGCACTAGCATGCTCGTGCTGAGACTCCTGTCGTTCTAATTCTGCCCGTTCCTTAGGAATTACACGAATCAGTTTTTTTAGAGTGGTGTGCCAATCTTCGAGAAGGTGCTGTGCTCTTGGAGAACCGGTCTGCCTGTGATGCTCTTCTATGAGAGCCTTCGCTTCCGCGATGTCCTGGCTACGTTTGACCGGCAGAGCGACGATCATTTCCGGGTTGATACGGGACTGGAAGAGCCCATCAATATCGTAAACGTAGGCGGTTCCGCCTGACATTCCCGCGCCAAAGTTTTTACCAGTGAGGCCCAGAATGACAGTGAGACCATTGGTCATATATTCGCATCCATGATCGCCAACCCCTTCAACTACCGCGGTGGCTCCAGAATTCCGAACGCAAAATCGCTCCCCGGCGCAGCCGTTAACCAAAAGCGTGCCTGCTGTTGCGCCATAAAGAACGGTATTTCCTACAATCGAGTTCGAAGCGGCCTCAAATTCCGGAGATATGTCGTCGGGAGGTCGGATAATTACTTCCCCACCAGACATTCCCTTGCAGACATAGTCATTTCCTTCGCCGATCAGCGTGAGGCGTATCCCGCTACAGACAAAGCATCCGAAGGATTGTCCTGCAGATCCCTGGAATGTGAGGTTAATCGTGCCGTCTGGTAGTCCGCTATTCCCATAGACCTCGGCAACACGGCCAGACAATCTCGTGCCGATGTTGCGGTCGGTATTAACAACCTCGTAGTCTAGTGAAATGGGAGGCTGATCCATCAGCTGACGGAAGGCTTCCTCGACGTCCTGCGCTTTGCTTGACTCTGTCAAAGTGGCAGCGAATTCTCCATCGCTGGAAGTTTTGCTTACCACGTCCTGAATAATCCTTAGGTCGAGTGCTGGCTTGTGAATGCCATCGTTGCGCTCCAGCTGGCGGGTCCGAGCAATATCCTTCAGGGGTGTGCCACTTCTCTCAGCTACTTCGGGCGCTACATCTTTCAGAACCGCCGACAGGTCGATAGTGTTGGCCTTTTTATGGTCAGCCACTTCCCGTTGACTCAGGTAGCTTGTATGTCCAATGAGGTCTGCCATACGACGAACTCCGATGCTAGCCATGATCTCTCTTGCCTCCTGAGCAACAGAGTCAAAAAACTGAATGACCATCTCCGGTGTTCCCTTGAACTTTGCGCGATACTTAGGGCTGGTAGTTGCAATGCCCACCGGGCAGTTGTTGAGGTGGCATTTACGCACATAGACACAGCCCATGGCAATCATCGCGATAGTGCCAAAGTTATACTCTTCCGCACCCAGCATGGCGGCAATGATAATGTCGCGCCCGGTTCGCATGCCGCCGTCTGTCCTCAGGGTAACCTTATTTCGCAGGTTATTGAGGACTAGCGTCTGCTGGGTCTCGGATACACCAAGCTCCCATGGGAGTCCGGCGTGTTTGATGGAGGAGAGAGGGGAAGCTCCTGTTCCTCCATCGTGGCCGGAGACCAGAATTACATCAGCATCCGCCTTCGCTACCCCGGCCGCGATCGTTCCCACGCCAGACTCCGCCACCAGTTTTACGGTAACCTTGGCCCGGGGATTGATTTCTTTTAAGTCGTGAATGAGCTGGGCGAGATCCTCAATGGAGTAAATATCGTGATGGGGAGGAGGTGAAATAAGCTGCACCCCGGGTTGGGTGTGACGGAGTCTCGCAATCAGGCCGTTTACCTTGTGCCCCGGAAGCTGTCCCCCCTCGCCGGGCTTGGCCCCCTGAGCCATCTTAATTTCGATTTCGTCACAATTGACGAGATAGTGGGCAGACACCCCGAAGCGCCCGGAGGCGACTTGTTTGATTCGGGATCTTGCCCAGTCTCCGTTCGGATAGGGTTCGAATCGACGAGGGTCCTCACCTCCTTCGCCGGAGTCAGACTTTCCCCCAATGGCGTTCATCGCGATGGCCAATGTTTCATGAGCCTCTGGAGAGAGTGCTCCCATCGACATTGCTGCAGTGGTGAAACGGCGTCTGATATCGTCAATTGGCTCTACTTCGCCTAGAGGCACCGGGCCGTGTGCGCCGGGGACAAACTCAAGGAGATCCTTGATGGTTGATGGGGTTGTCTCGAGAGTGGCTTTTACATAGTCTTCGTAGGTATCCTTATCTCCGGTTTTTACGAAGGTATGGAAATTCTTGATGACTTCCGTGCTTAAAGCGTGGCGCTCTCCGGTTCGCCGGTAGCGGTTATATCCGGGATCGCCCAGGTCGAGGGTCTCACCTTCAGGAATATCGGTCTCCCATGCTGCCCGATGGCGGATGATGCTTTCTTCCGCGATATCGGAGAACCCCACTCCGCCAATACGGGAGTGTGTGCCTGCAAAGCAGTAATCGATCACGGCGGGTCCTATTCCGATCGCTTCGAAGATCTGAGCACCCTGATAGGAGTTGAGGACACTGATGCCCATCTTGGACATTATCTTCAGCAGGCCCTTCTCCAAGGCCTTGCGATAGTTAGCCATGGCGATCTGGGGAGTCATGCCTTCTCCGAGCTTCTTCCGGTTGTCGGTAGCAACTACCTGACGAACGGTGGCATATCCAAGATATGGGCATACAGCAGTTGCCCCAAATCCAAAAAGGCACGCAATCTGATGAGTATCTCTGGCCTCGCCAGCTTCGATCACAATGGAAGCCCGCATTCTTTTCCGCACGCCATTCAGATGGTGGTGGACAGCGCCAGTTACCAGAAGCGAAGGCAGGCAGACTCTTGTCTCAGAAAAGGCACGGTCTGAAAGGATTAGAATCTCTACCCCATCATCAACGGCCCTCTCAGCCAGTTGGCAAACCCGGTCAAGGGCGGTCTTGAGTCCACCCGGCCCCTCTTCAAGGTCCCATGTGGTATCAATAGAAACTGCAACGAATCCATGCTCTTCCCGGTTACGGATAGACTCAAGTTCCTGCTCGAAAAGAATAGCCGATTCGAGCTGGAGAATCCGCCCGTGTTCAGGGCTCTCTTTTAAAAGATTCCTCTCGGGGCCAAGGCCCGCCGAGAGCGTCATAACGGCCCATTCCCTGATTGGATCAATTGGGGGGTTGGTTACCTGAGCAAAGAGCTGTTTGAAGTATGTAAAAAGTAGTCTGGGATACCTCGAAAGAGGAGCCAGTGGAATATCGTCTCCCATTGAGTGAACGGCCTCCTGTGCCGCCTTGATCATCGGAGGAAATACCATGTCGAGATCCTCGAGAGTGATCCCGTGGGCAACTTGGCAACGGGACAAATACAGTGGGCCTAGGTCATCTGCAGGGACCTGCGGGTCCGGGGTGACAAACTTTTTCAATTCCGCCCGATTCTCATCAATCCACTTTCCGTAGGGTTGCTGGGCAGCCAGTTCTTCTTTAATCTCCCGGTCAAACTTGAGCTCCCCGGTTGCGGTATTGGCCGAAAGCATTTGTCCCGGGCCGAGCCGTCCTCGCTGAATAACTTTTTCAGCAGGGATAGGAATAGCTCCAGACTCCGATCCAATGTAAAGCAGACCATCGGATGTCAGAGTGAAACGCGATGGACGCAGACCATTTCGATCGAGAGAGGCGCAGACCTTTGTGCCATCCGTATATACAAGGCCCGCCGGCCCATCCCATGGTTCGACGAAGGAGCTCAGGTAAGAGTAGAAAGCTCTTACCTGATCAGAAATTTCCGGATCATGCCGGAATGCGGGAGGAACCAGCATGCACATTGCGTGCTCAAGAGATCTGCCTGAGAGAACCAGCATTTCAAAGGCGCGGTCCAGAGAGGATGAGTCTGATTCCTCACAGCTTAAAATATTCTTAAGTAGTTCGATGTCATCTCCCCAAAGATCAGAATCAAAGAATTCTTCACGGGAAGCCATCCAATTCCGGTTGCCTCTGACGGTGTTGATCTCCCCGTTATGGCAGAGCATCCGAAATGGTTGACCGAGAGGCCAAGCCGGGAAGGTGTTGGTGGAGAATCTTTGATGATACAATGAAACACCAATCTGGTAATCACTATCCTGAAGATCAGCGTAGAAGGCTCGTAAGGTTTCCGGCTGAGCGAGTCCCTTGTAGCTGATTAGTCGGCTTGAGAGCGTGGGTATGTAGAACCCTGAGAGATCAGCGAACTGCTTTTCCAACTCGCGGCGAACAAGGAAGAGCTGCCGCTCATAAAAATCGCCTTTCCACTGCGGCTGTTTCTCGAGAATCAGGTGCAGAATCTCTGGTTG
Organism: Roseibacillus sp.; assembly: GCA_002709915.1. GTDB lineage: Bacteria > Verrucomicrobiota > Verrucomicrobiia > Verrucomicrobiales > Akkermansiaceae > Roseibacillus_B. The sequence goes on from PARF01000023.1 coordinate 64,720, forward strand.
AGTTTCTCGCGCAATATCACCAAGTTGGTCAGGGTATACGGGAACCTGCCGCCACCCTACCAGAGTTATACCACGTCGTGTTACGATCGACTCTGCAGCCGATTTCACTTCGGATTGGGCTTCCCCATTGTTCCGTGGAAGAAAGAATACCCCTACGGCAAGGTCGGCCTCGTCGCTTATTTCGTGCCCCATTGCCGACGCAGCTTTGCGGAAAATAGGGTAGGGAATCTGGGTCAGAATTCCGGCTCCATCCCCGGTCTTCATGTCCGCATCTACCGCTCCGCGATGGGTCATGTTACACACAGAGGTGATTGCGTGATCCAGAGTTTGATAATCTCGGTCTCCGTTCAGCAAGGCGATGGCGCCCATTCCACAATTGTCGCTCTCGTTACTCCACTTGTGGAGTGACCCGGTGGTGTTCGGAGTGAAAGCTGGATGGTAGAGACTCATATCTTCAGGCTAGGACAACTTGCGCAGAACCTCGGCAGGGCCCCCTTGAGTCGGGCCAGCGATTGGGTTTGCTGAGCTTTCGCTATCCTCCTTCACTGATTTTCAGTGACCCTCGGGGCTGAAAGCACTTTCCGTGCCCCTTGGATAGAGAACAATAAAGCGCTGCGAGGCGCTGCCAAGTGGATAAGTTTTGCCCTCAATCTCTGGGCTCATTTTTACAGGCAAATTTCATGAGCCCCTCCGCCATCCATGAGGTTTTTTATCGGCGCGTGGCAGTTCGAGTGATGTTGGCCCGTGTTTGGCGGCTGCTTCTGCCTGAAGTTTGAAATGAACTTGGGCCTTTAGATAAAGGTTATTTTGCACCACTCTTAACTTCCGGGAGCTTCTCCCGTAGTGTTTTCGGCAATGCTGCGACAGGCACCATTGATCGTGCCGTCAGAAGAACTGGAGGAACCCAGAGCTTGACCAGGACAACGAGCCGCTAAATATTAGCACTCTACCATCAATTTCCAAAAGTCTGGTCCAGAAGTGTCCCTCTAGTGCCCCGCAGTATGCGGGGCTGACTGTCAAAACAACTATGCAAGCGAGTCAAAGCCCTCTCCGTGCCTCAGGAATACCGCCTAAGCAGGGCCTTTATGATCCTGATAACGAGAAAGATTCCTGTGGTGTGGGATTTCTATGTCACCTCAAGGGGCAGAAATCTCGCAGTATTATCGAGGGAGCGTTGGAGATGTGTGTGAACATGGACCACCGTGGTGGTTGTGGCTGCGATGCCAATACCGGGGACGGCGCCGGGATCTTCCTCCAACTTCCGCACAAGTTCTTTGAGACGGTGTCAGCGGATCTTGGCATCGAGTTGCCCGATGAAGGTCGTTACGCAGTGGGATTCCTGTATCTCTCTCCCGACAAGGCGGCCTGCTCCAAGGCGATGTCTCTTTTTGAGAGCGTGGTCAATGAAGAGGGCCAGTCAGTTCTTGGGTGGCGAGATGTTCCCGTGAAAAGTGAGATTCTTGGCGCTGATTCGAGAGCATGTGAGCCTCTCATGAAGCAGATCTTTATTGGTCGCAGTGATGAAATTCACGATGACCAGGATTTTGAAAGGAAGATTTACGTCATTCGGCGGAGGGCTTCGGACAAAATTCGTTACAGTGGTCTGGAGGGGGGGGACTTCTTTTATTCTGCAACTCTTTCGGCCCGGACGATCGTCTACAAGGGGATGCTGACCACGGGTCAGCTGGGGGAGTATTTCACAGACCTGCATCATCCTGCCATGGAGTCGGCGATGGCCCTGGTACATTCGCGCTTCAGTACAAACACCTTTCCCAGTTGGCCTCGTGCACAGCCTTTCCGTTACATGTCGCACAATGGAGAGATTAATACCATGCGCGGTAATGCGAACTGGATGCAGGCAAGGCAGCAGCTCCTGGACAGCGGAGTTTTGGGTAAGGATCTTGATAAGCTTCTGCCCATCATTCGCGATGACGGGTCAGACTCTGCGATGTTTGACAACTGTCTTGAATTTCTCGTGCTGTCCGGACGCTCACTACCACATGCCGTGATGATGATGATTCCCGAGCCTTGGGAAAAACATGAGCACATGACTGAGACCAAGAAAAATTTTTACGAGTATCACGCTTGTATGATGGAACCTTGGGATGGGCCCGCTTCGATTGCTTTCTGTGATGGGATTTCCATCGGTGCAGTCCTTGACAGAAATGGCCTTCGCCCTTCTCGCTACTATGTCACGTCGGATGATCTTGTGATAATGGCTTCTGAAGTAGGAGTCCTCAAAGTCGATCCCGCCACGGTCGTTCAAAAGGGTCGCCTTGAGCCTGGTCGGATGTTTCTCGTGGATACGAACAAGGGTCGAATTGTGGGGGATGAAGAGGTCAAAGAGGAGATTTCCGGAGAGAATCCCTATGGTGAATGGTTGAGCGCCAACCGTATTCACTTCGATGACCTGACTCAATTCGAGCAGAGAGATCGAATTCGGGACTACGATCTAATCCAGCGTAATCGGGCCTTTGGATATACCTTTGAAGACAAAAGGTTCATTCTTGGGCCTTCGGCTGAGACAGGGAACCAGCCTCTAGGCTCAATGGGAAATGATGCCCCGATGGCCGTGCTCTCGGATCGCTCTCAATTGCTCTATAACTATTTTCGACAGCTTTTTGCGCAGGTCACTAATCCTGCAATCGACCCTATCAGAGAGGAATTGATCACCGCGAGTGTGACCTTTATAGGATCGGAGAAGGATATCCTCGATCCGCGACCAGAAAACTGCAGGATGATCAGACTGGAAAATCCGATCATCAGCAGCTCTTCGCTTGCGGCGCTGGAAAATATAGACCGTGCGGGCTTCAAAAGCAGGACGCTTCCAATCCTTTATACCTTCAAGAGGCGGGATTCAGATTCTTCCGCTAATGGCGTGGGGCAGAGCACCATGAGAACTACGTCAGGTGGAGAGCTTGAGGAAGCGATGGCTACTCTCTGCGCTGCTGCTGATTCTGCGATCAGTGAAGGAGTAAATATTCTCATTCTGTCGGATCGGGGGGTAGACGAGCGACATGCTCCGATCCCTGCGCTACTTGCGGTGGCGGGTCTTCATCACCATTTGATCAGCAGAGGCACCCGGACGAAGGTGTCTATCGTACTCGAATCCGGTGAGCCGCGAGAGGTGCATCACTTTGCAGTGCTTCTCGGGTATGGGGTAGATGTCGTGAATCCCTATCTGGCGATCGATACGATCGCTGCCATGATTGAAAGTGGTGAGCTTTCCGATGACTACGACGATGCTGTTGCCAAGTATCTTAAGGCTTCAATTAAAGGAGTAGTCAAGACCATGTCAAAGATGGGAATCTCTACGGTAGCCAGTTATCGGGGGGCGCAGATTTTTGAATGTGTCGGCCTTAATAAGGAAGTAATCGGAAAATACTTTTGTCGCACTGCTTCAAGAGTAGAGGGCATCGGATTAGACGTAATTTCTCAGGAAGTCAAAATTCGCCACGATGATGCATTCAAGCCCAGGGAGGTTGAGAATGAGGCCCTCGATGCGGGAGGACTTTATCAATGGCGGGCGGACGGTGAGCGCCATCTGTTTAACCCCCAGAGTATCCATCTTCTGCAGCAGGCCACACGCTTGGGAGATTATGACCTTTTCACAAGCTATAGTGAGCTGATCGATAATCAGAATCGCGATTTCTACACATTACGGGGGTTGATGGAATTCAAGTTTGATCCTGCCAAGGCCATTCCTCTGGAGGAGGTTGAACCTGCTTCTGAAATCGCAAAGCGCTTTAAAACAGGAGCCATGTCCTATGGCTCTATCTCCAAGGAGGCTCACGAGGCTCTCGCTGTAGCGATGAACCGGGTTGGAGGCCGCTCCAATACAGGCGAGGGAGGAGAGGACCCGATGCGATTCGAGCCTCTACCCAACGGAGACTCGAAGAAAAGCGCCATCAAGCAAATCGCGAGTGGCCGTTTTGGGGTCCACAGTCACTACCTTGTCAATGCGGAAGAACTGCAGATTAAGATTTCGCAGGGGGCCAAGCCCGGTGAGGGAGGGGAGCTGCCGGGTCACAAGGTGCTTCCTCAGATTGCAAAAGTTCGCGGTACGACGCCGGGAGTGGGACTGATTTCCCCCCCACCTCATCACGACATCTATTCGATCGAGGATATGGCAGAACTTATTCATGACCTAAAGAACGCGAATGTGAATGCGCGGGTCAATGTCAAGCTGGTCTCAGAAATTGGGGTGGGAACCGTGGCTGCAGGTGTCGTCAAGGCGAAGGCGGACGTTGTGCTTATCTCCGGGCATGATGGAGGCACGGGGGCGAGCCCTCGGTCCTCTATTCAGCATGCCGGATGTCCATGGGAACTTGGGCTGGCGGAGACCCATCAGACGCTTCTCCTGAATCACCTCCGCAGCCGAGTGGTTCTGGAGACGGACGGTCAGCTGAAAACCGCCCGGGATGTAGTTATTGCGGCGCTGCTTGGTGCGGAAGAGTATGGGTTTTCGACCGCGCCGTTGGTGACCCTTGGGTGCCTCATGATGCGGGTCTGCCACAAGAACACCTGTCCCGTCGGAGTGGCGACGCAGGACCCGCGCCTCCGGGCAAAGTTCAATGGAGCAGTGGAGAATGTGGTTAACTTCATGAACTTTGTGGCTGAGGGTATTCGTGAATTAATGGCGAAGCTTGGCTTCCGGACAATTAACGAGATGGTCGGTCAGTGCGACCGTCTGGAGATGCGTAAGGCGATTGATCACTGGAAAGCCAAAGGGCTCGATTACTCTAATATTCTTTATCAGCCGGAAGTCAGTGATGAGGTAGGTAGTTACTGCACTCAGCCGCAAGACCACCTTCTGGATCGCGCCCTCGATAACACTGCTCTTCTGGATCTTTGCAGGCCGGCCTTGGAATCAGGAGCCGGGGTTTCTGCTGAACTTCCTATCCTGAATACCAATCGTGTAGTGGGGACGATTACCGGCGCCGAGATCAGCCGGCGCTTCGGTGCCGAAGGCCTCCCTGAGGATACGATTCAGCTCAAGTTTACCGGAAGTGCAGGCCAGAGCTTCGGGGCATTCTGCCCGCAGGGGATGAGGCTGGAACTGGAGGGAGATGCTAACGATTACATCGGTAAGGGTCTTTGCGGAACTAAGGTAATTGTCTACCCCCCAAGGAATTCACATCCTGACTTTGTTCCTGAAGAAAACATTATTATAGGAAATGTTGCATTCTATGGAGCTACTAGCGGCCAAGCTAACATTGCAGGAGTAGCGGGTGAACGCTTTTGTGTCCGCAACAGTGGTGTGCACGCGGTAGTTGAAGGAGTAGGTGATCATGCATGCGAGTATATGACGGGTGGATCGGTAGTCTGCCTCGGCGGAACCGGGCGCAATTTTGCAGCAGGTATGAGTGGTGGAGTCGCCTACGTCTACGATGAAGACCGGGACTTTGAGTCCAAGCTCAATCGGGCAATGGTTAACCTTTATCCTCTAATCGAGTGTGGCGATAGCGAGATTTCCGAGGTCAAAGGCCGGATTGAAAAGCACGTCGAAGTAACTGGAAGTGAGAAGGGGAAAAGGCTTCTGACTGACTGGAGCAATATCGTGCCGCAGTTCTACAAGGTGCTGCCAGCCGACTACGAGAGAGTTCTTAACGCCATTAAGAGAGCCGAAGAAAGTGGTCTTGAAGGAGACGCTGTCATTCTTGCGGCATTCGAAGAAAACGCCAAGGTTGGGAATTGAAGTAGATATTAGGATAGCGCGGTCGTGGTGCGCTTAAAGAATCGATGTCCCAGCTGGAAAGATTCGCACTACCGCCACACGGAAACATTCAACGTAATGGGAAAAGCAACAGGATTCTTAGATACCGAACGGGAAACTATTCCGAATCGTCCGCCGCTTGAGCGGATCATGGATTGGAAAGAGATTCATGCCCATCGCTCAGACAAAAAAGTGATGGAGCAGGGTTCGCGTTGCATGGATTGCGGAACTCCCTACTGCCACTCTGGTCTTGTGATTTCTGGCATGGCGAGCGGCTGCCCGGTCAACAATCTTATTCCGGAGTTTAATGATCTGGTGTACCGTAATCGCTGGCAGGAGGCTCTTGAGCGACTACGGAAGACAAATAATTTCCCGGAATTCACCGGGCGTGTTTGCCCGGCTCCCTGCGAAGGGTCCTGTGTGCTCGGTTACATAGAACCGCCGGTAACCATTAAGGACGTAGAGTGTTCGATTGTTGACCGTGGCTGGGAAGAGGGTTGGTTTATCCCTCAGATCCCCCCCCAGCGGACAGGCAAGAAGGTTGCCGTGGTAGGCTCGGGTCCGGCAGGCCTTGCTTGTGCGGACCAGCTGAATCTTGCAGGTCATCAGGTTACCGTTTTTGAGAGAGCTGATCGCATCGGAGGGCTGCTCATGTATGGAATTCCCAACATGAAGCTCGATAAAAAGGAAGTTGTCGATCGCCGGGTTAATCTCATGCGCGAGGAGGGAGTAGAGTTCTTGACCGGTGTCGATATTGGGAAAGACCCGGAGTGGTCGAAGAAAAAATTAGTGAACGATTTCGACGCCACGGTTCTCTGCTGTGGAGCGACCAAAGGTCGAGACCTGCCAATCGACAATCGAGACGCGAAAGGGATCCATATGGCGATGGATTTCCTCACCGCTAATACGAGTCATCAGCTTGATCACGATTTTGATGGAACGAATCCGAAGGAGCTCAACGCGACGGGAAAAAATGTGATCGTTATTGGTGGGGGCGATACCGGAACAGACTGTGTTGGGACGAGTCTCCGCCAGAAATGTAAAAGTGTGATACAGCTTGAAATCATGCCCATGCCGCCAATGGAACGTGCGCCGGATAACCCATGGCCGGAGTGGCCCAAGGTGTATACCCTGGATTATGGGCAGGTAGAGGCTCAGGCACTGCAGGGAGAGGAACCCCGCAAGTATCTCGTCATGACCAAGCAGTTCATCAAGGACGGTGAAGGCAAGGTGTCGGGCATAGAGGTGGTCGATATTATCTGGAAGAAGGATGAATCCGGGCGATTTACGCCAGTTGAGACGGAGGGAACATTAAGGGTCCTGCCCTGTGAGCTGGTGCTTCTCGCAATGGGGTTTGTAGGTCCAGAGCAGAAAATCGTNNAAGGGTTCGGGCTAGAGACCGANGACCGCAGCAACGTCAAGGCGGAGCACGANAANTACACTACTAACGTGGAAGGAGTGTTCGCTGCTGGAGACATGCGACGTGGACAAAGCCTCGTTGTATGGGCGATCAACGAGGGTCGCGGAGCTGCACGCGAATGCGACCGGTATCTAATGGGTAGCACACAACTNCCGTAGGAGAGTCGGACAATAGGAATACCTAAACGAAATTCCTGCCGGGTAATCCTCCAGGAAAGACCATTCGGGTTGTCGTTTAGTGAGCTACGTGGCTACANATAATGCAGGAGGAGAGAAGCCCTTAGCCAGTCGTAATACTCTTTGATTCGAAGCGTCGCTGGTCAGCTTCAGAAATCGACGACTCCTTTTACTCCACCGTGATGGTGATCTTCTTTGAAATCACCGCAGGCTTATGAAGGATGTGTGCGAAATTCGCGAACGCGAGCTGGAGAGTATGCTTGCCTTTTGGCAGGTCAAGGGTGACCTGAGTCTGCCCTTTTCCGTAATGAAGGCACTTCCCTTCGATAGTGGGAATCGGTAACTTTTCGTCAAGTTCCGAGGCATCCATGTTGATGAGAAGATGATGATGTCCTGTTTCAGGAAGATAGGTTCCTGCAGGGCACACGCCCATTCCTTTGAGCCCGAAACGAATTGTGACGGGTCCTTTGAAGGTTCTCCCGTCCTTAATGCCCTGAATGTAAACACGGGCTCCCTTTGGAGAGGGCGTTTCGAGAGGGTTAGGTGTCTTCGCAGCGTCATCCTGACCGGTAGCGGTGAGAAACGATCCTATGACGGCAGCAGCGATGAGAAGTGGTTTCTTAAACATAACAAGTAGCGATGAGTGGGAAATTACAGACGGTCCCGACTTTGTGCAAGTCCTGTCCCTCGACATCGGTTGACAATTCCTTTTAGGTCGGAGGCGCGAGTTTTGTGGATACGGTAGAGATTGGATGCTGTAAATGAGCCGCTACAGAGTGGTGGGTCTTCCGAAATACTCTTGAAATTTACAGGCCGCCGGAGTTTNAGCTGAGAGTGGATTAGCCATTCCGGCTTCAGGTTACTCCATTGGAGGTGCTCATGAAAGTTCGTGAGCGAGTGGATCGGGTTCAAGAATATCAAGGCTGACCAGAAAGGCGTCTGCCGAACGCAGAGTAACCTCGTAATTCTGCTGATGAGAGTTGTAATTGTAGAAGGTGTGGCCAGCACCTTCAAATTCGATCAACTCACAATAGTTCTTCTTCTTCCCGTATCGCTTAGCAAATTTTGCCACCACCTCGACAGGAATGAGTCGATCATTTTTTCCATGGTAGAGCATGCAAGGTGGAAGGCCTGCCTGCGGAACGTATTCGGAGGGGCTGAGGAGTTTTGCTTGCTCTTCAGAAATAAAATTCTTTCCGCCTACTCCTTTGCGGGTGGTGTTGACAACCGGGCTAAACAGGAAAAGCGCGCAGGGTCTNAATTTTTCTCCCGGCTCTTTGCCAATTTCTGGAAGGGTTGCACAACAAAGAGCTAGGTGAGCTCCCGAGCCCGACCCNGCTACGACAATCTTTTCCGGGTCGATGCCGAGAATAGCCGCGTTCTTTCTGAGAAAAACCATGGCCATGGCAGTATCCTCGAGAGCGTCGACNGGGCTATTGCTGTTTTCTTCTCCCGCTACCCTGTATTCGATGCACATGCAGACTGCACCCCGCGCCGCGAAGTGGAGTGCGTGGGGCACAAACTGGGTTGCCATGGATATATCCCACATTCCTCCGTGGAGGAAGAGGATGACTGGTGCGTGTGCAGCTTGTGGTTCGTGTCCGGGCGGGAAAAAGAAGTGTGCCGCCAAATCCTTTTCCGGTGAATGAAAGTAAATGAATGAATGAGCCTTCTTAAGAAGCTCTCGTTCACGTGCCTCACCGATTGCGGGAGCTTTGACGAGTTGGTCGATCACATNAAAANGGGATGAGCAGGTGGATTTATTTTTCATTCAGGATGAAGGATGTCCATAGTTTACGTCATGATCCGCACGGTTTTAGCTTGTTTGAGTGTTAGCGTGGTTGCGGGGACGCTGCAGGCGGCTCCGCAGGAGGTAGATGCNGCCCTTGTCCGGCATCTTGATGCCGTNTANCAGCATTGGAGAGACTCNGTGATCAGGAGAGACATNGANAAATGGCAGNTTCACACAGCCNNNCATCGCCGCGTNTCNATNCTCAACAGGATTCATTCAGAGCGCCGGCCGATATCTTANGCCCTCTCGAGCCTTCCTGCGAGCCCGCCTGATAATCGNCCGCTNAAATTNCTGTCAGTAAAAGTAGAATGGANTCNCGGCNAACATGATNTATCTCGGNCCNGTGGATTTCAAGGTNGGGGGAACTCCACCTAACAATCTTCTGGTCCTGTCTTTTGTAAAGGAGGGCAACCGCTGGAAATACGACTCGGCAGATTACATGAATCTCGCAAGTATTCCAGAAGTACGAAAGCAGCTCGAGATGGGAAAGCTTGACCATCTCGAGGGGCCGGAGTTCTCGCCGAAAGGCACAATCGATCAACCTGCTGTAGTGCTTCGCGGGGCCGTCAAATATATCGCCAAGACTTACGTGTATTGTCCGGGACGAGAGGTGAAGATGATGGTGAATGGCATCAGCCGGCATCTGTATCAGAACACCAAGGCTTCCGAGGTGGTTATCGGCGGCGCGAGAGATGGGTTAAATGAAGTGCAGTTTACAGCGCGCGATCTGCCAGGCGGAGAGGGAAAAGAGCCACTGGCGGTTCGTGTGTATCTTATGTCGCAGGTGGCTGGGGTTAAGCCGTTGAAGGTTTTTGAGTATCAGGTGCAGGAGGGTGGAAAAGTGNAGCCTGCAGGAACCGAAAACTTTACGGTCGGGCGATCCGAGGTAATTCGGCTTAGAGGAAGGTGAAGCATCAATCTCATCGTAACAGCGAATTCAGAGGCTTCAGCAGGATCATCTATTCAGGTTTGTTTTCGGTGAGGACTGGGAATTCTGCCGAGACTCTGAGCGGATCAGGTGTCGCGAGAGGGAGGGGATTCCCGTCTGGATCCCGATAGTTTTGAAAGGCCAACGGCACGACCGTCAGGCACAATTGAGGTTCCTTGACAGTGCCGGTTCTTGAGGCATGCAGGATCAGAGCCCTGTGCTCCAGATACTTCAGGGTGAGCAGGTGTCCAATGGGGTAAAACGAATCGGCTACAGGTGTATCCAAGGGCAGGAGAAGCTCAAGGATCACCGGATATGGGCTTGGTTCGGCAAGCTCGTCGGCTTGGACGATGGCTTCGAAACGGCAAGCTAGCCCAGGGTGGAAAAAGTCTGTCTCCGTGAGTTGGCGGGTAGTGGTGAGCTGGTAGGTTCCCTCGACGTAGTGAACAACCTCTGGCTTGGCAAAGTTCGTGATGTAGTTTCGCTTGAAACGGAGATTGTGAGCGGCCAGCTGTTGGTTGGAGAGAGAGTAAAATTTCGAAAGAAGNATCTGCGGATCTGCACTCGTGCCCTCCGGAGCTTCGATGGGGTCGTAGGATTGCACTGGAGAAATTCTACCGAGCTTCCGGAGGGTTTCATAGTTCCATGGCCGCTCGGGAACACTAAAGAGAAAGAGACAGAAGCTCCAGCTCGCGACTGCAAACGCTCCGGCAAGGAGCTGGGCAAGTGTCCACCAGAACCACGGCGGACGGCGTCTGATGAATTTCGTCAACTCCTGAGACCTTCGCATCAGCGGTTGTGAGTTCGAGCTACAGGACGGTATGGCAAATGACTTGTTGGCCCAGACAAGATTTCCGACCGCAGAAAGGGTAAGGCGGCGCGGGGAGCTTTCCCCATCAGCCCCGGGAAAAAGTCTGAAAGCGGAGCAAAGAGAGTCATTATTTCCGGCATTCAGGAGCAGTTGCTTCCGTCCAGGCTTGGATCGTAACCGGGCTCAACTCCTTCCTCTTTCGCCTCGAACGAGGTTCCGCAACCACAGGAGCGTGCGGCATTCGGATTAACAATCTTGAACCCAGCGTCGGAAAGACTACTCGAGTAGTCGATCTGGCATCCCTTCAGGTGCTCGAGGCTATCCTGAGCGAGGAAGACCCGCACTCCGCTTTGTTCAATCACTTCATCACCCTCTGTCTTTCCTGATACCTGCATGGTGTATTGTAAGCCAGCACATCCTCCCCGTTGGACACCAAGCCTGAGGCCTGACTCCTCTGAAGCGTTTTTTTCGATCAGAAGGGCCTTCAATTCCTCTACGGCGATGTCGGTCAGGGTAATCATTGAGCAGGCAGGAAAAGAATGAGGGCGAGCTTAGAAATGTGCCAGCCCTTGTTTTGTGTGGTGACGGATAGGAGGAATATTTGGCAAGAGCCGATGTGTAANTTTGGTTTAAACCTCGGGATCCAAAGAGTAAATTTTAAAAATGTACAACTAATCTTCACNGAGAGGGACGTTTATTTTGCGTATGGCTCGCAGGAAATTNTACCGTCACTGAGTTCGTAATTTGGATCGGAGTGCGACCTGAAAGCTTCTATCCTTATCTCATGCCGGATGTCCGAGTCATGCCTGATGCCCTCGCCAGCCAAGTGGCCGCAGGGGAGGTCGTGGAGCGTCCGTGCAGTGTAGTGAAGGAGCTGGTGGAAAACAGTCTCGATGCCGGTGCGAATGAGTTACACGTAGAGAGCCAGCGCGGGGGAATCGCTCTCATCAAAGTAACCGATGATGGCTGTGGCATGGGTCGGGATGATGCGGTCTTGAGTCTGGAACGCCACGCAACCAGCAAGCTTTTAGAGAAAGAAGGCCTCAGTGCGATTACGACGTTCGGGTTTCGAGGAGAGGCACTCCCGTCAATTGCTAGTGTTTCCAGATTTCGGCTAATGACCCGGATCAAGGATTCGGTCTCTGGAACAGCAATCATGGTNGAGGGCGGACAGCTCAAGAACGTTTGTGAGGCAGGGTGTCCTCCGGGAACAACGGTCGAAGTCCGGGATCTGTTTTATAACATCCCGGCCCGCCGAAAGTTCTTAAGGAGTGAACCTACTGAGGCGGCCCATGTTGACCACCAGGTCAGGCTTCACGCGCTCTCTAGCCCAGGAACTCGTTTCATATATCGAAAAGACGGAAAGGTCGCTTTTGATGTCCCTGCAACAGACGACAGAAGAGTTCGTATTGCAGACCTTGGCGGGCGACAGAATCTCGCCAACCTGCGANAAATACACCTCATCGAGTATCCCGGTATGGCTGTCAGTGGATACCTCGGGTCCCCGGACGCTGCTCGAAAAAGCAGGAGAGGGCAGTATGTATTTCTGAACGGACGACCGGTCGAGGACCAGGTCGTCTGGCGAGCACTGGCAGAAGCCTGTCGTGGATCCCTTCCAGCCGATCGACATCCTGCAGCCTGGCTCTGGCTAGAGATGGATCCTTTGCTCGTCGACGTAAACGTTCATCCCTCAAAGCGTGAGGTAAGGTTTCATCGGCCAGGGGACCTGCGCGCTCTTTTGCTTGAGGCAGTTGGAGGTGTCATTAATAGAAATGTCAGTGGCATAGCAGGCCCTGATTCTCTTTCAGCAACGGGTAGCATCATAGAAAAAGGGAACCAAGAGTTCGCCTACACCCGTAGAGGGGATTCGGAATCCGTGGCAGGCGAAAATTATGAGCAGCGTTCTCTGGTTGGTGGTGAAAGCCGCGTCGGGGAGAGCGACTCGGGGCCATCGGGGCCCAGTTTCTGGAAAGCGGAGGTGCAACCCGAACTCTTGGCAGCTAGAAGTGGTTCAGGAGACCCTCCATTTCGAGTTATGGGAGTGCTTCATGGCTCCTATTTTGTTCTGGAGGGAAGTGACGGACTAGCTCTCCTCGAAGGTGAGGCTGCACGCGAGCGGGTCTTATATGAAAGTATTCTGAAGGTGATGGAGAAAGGAACATCCGAATCGCAGGGTTTGCTGGTGCCCTTGCTTATTGACTTGGAATCCCGCGATCTTGATGTGGTTCTCAGAAATGTGGATAACTTCAGGTTGGCTGGGATGGAGCTGGAGCCCTTTGGNGCCGGGACCATACAGCTTCGTGGAATTCCCTCAGCGTTCGATATGGAGGAGCCTAGAGCACTGCTGCTCGATGTTGTTGATGAACTTGTTCACAGCGCCGAGGGGAAAAGCAGCAGGGAGCTAACCGCCGAGAAGTTCGCAGCGAAACTGGCAAGAGCAGGAGCAAAGCGAGGCCGTTGCAGCGAAAATGAGGGGAAAGCATTGCTGAAGCAGCTTTTCGAATGCGACCAGCCCTACGTCACACCCGGAGGACGGCCTATTCTGGTCGAGTATGCTCTGTCGGAGCTCGAACGTAAATTTGCGAGATGATAGACCGGGATNAAGACAAAGTCNCGCGGGTCGCGGACTGTAGATGTTGGGCTTGCGGTCGAGCGCCCGCCTGTTAAAAAACCTANGGATGGCCGAAAAGCTGACCTACACAGAGGCAGGCGTTGATACGGTGAAGGCGGCGGCCCTAGTCGGTGACATTCGCACCCACGTTCAGCGCACGCAGAGGNAACGACAGTTGATGGGGGGCTACGGACTCTTTGCAGCGGCTCTTGAACTCGAGGATTACCGTAATCCGGTGATTGTCACTGGCTGCGACGGAGTCGGCACAAAGCTAGAGGTCCAGCTGGAGCACGATCGAATCGAGGATGCAGGTAAAGATCTTGTTGCGATGAGCGTCAACGACATCCTAACCACAGGTGGAGATCCACTGATGTTCTTGGACTATATCGGAATAGCGCAGCTCGACGAAAATCGAATCACGCGACTAGTCGCAGGAATGGCAGATTATCTCGAAGCGTGTGGATGCATTCTCGCTGGTGGGGAAACTGCGGAAATGCCCGGACTGGTTCCTGAGGGAGTTGTCGAGCTCTCGGGATTCTGTGTTGGCTGTGTAGAGAAGGACGAGATGCTGGATGCAGGGGCGATCGCGCCTGACGACGTNCTTGTCGGATATGAGTCAAATGGAATACATGCAAACGGGTGGAGTCTTGTTCGGCGGGTTCTAGCAGAAAATAGTGGAGTGTTCTCGCGAGCGGAAGTGGAGTCTCTCCTTCCTCCTACGAGACTCTATCATGATGTGGTGAATGATCTGAAAGCGAAGGGCGTCCGAGCCAGAGCGATGGCGCATATTACTGGAGGAGGCCTTCCAGAGAACCTTGAGCGGTTGCTTTTGGATCAGGAATACGGATCCTCTCTTACGGTCCCTGCGTGGGAGAATGAGGCGGTGCAGAAGCTTCTCGCTTATGTTGATAAGACAAGCTGCTGGCACACCTTCAACATGGGTTTTGGCTGGGTGGTAATTGTAGAGGAGTCTGATGTGGGCGCGGCCGTGGAGGCTGGTCCNGGCGGAACTGTTCTGGGGGTGGTTGATAAGAGCCCGGGGATTCGGATAAGCTCGCAGCAATAAATCCCTGATGAGCGATCACCTGAATCACGAGTGTGGGATTGCGGTGGTGCGCCTTAGGAAGCCTTTGGCCTATTTTCAGGATCGTTACGGAGATGCTCTTTGGGGGTTCCGTAAGTTATTTCTTCTCATGGAGAAGCAGCATAACCGAGGACACGATGGAGTGGGAATTGGTTGTGCCAAGCTGGATATGCCGAAGGGGCAGCCGTATATCTTCCGCCGCCGAGACTCTTCTCGCGATTCACTTGCGAACCTTTTTCAACTTGAACTCCATCAAGTTAACCAGCTGGCACAAAAAGGAGTCTTGGACTTGAGCGATCCTGACTCCCTCAAGCAAAGGTTCGATTTTGCCGGGGAAGTACTTATCGGACACTTGCGATACGGAACATCAGGAGAGTTTGATTCTGGGTCCTGTCATCCCTACCTGCGCCGCAGTAACTGGCCTACTCGGACGCTGATGGTTATGGGGAATTTCAATATGACCAATGCCCGTGCACTCAATGAGCAGTTAATCGAGCGTGGTCAGCATCCTGTATTTGGTACCGACACACAGACCGTGCAGGAGGAGGTCGGTTTCCATCTCGACGAGGCTCACTCAGAAATTTACCGCTGCCTTCGCGATGAAGGAGTTCCGGGTAAAGAGATTCCACAGCGGATATCAGATGAGTTGGATGTCAGTAAAATCGTGACTGAGTCCGCCGGGGCTTGGGATGGAGGTTATGCGATTTGCGGAGTCATCGGAAATGGAGATGTATTCGTGATGCGCGATCCCCATGGAATTCGGCCATGTCACCGGCTGGTAACTGATGAAGTGGTAGCCTTTGCATCTGAGCGTGTGCCCTTGATGACTGTCTTTGAGGCCTCGGAGCAGGAAGTTGAAGAGCTTGANCCGGGAGTGGTCGCCACCATCAAGAGGGATGGATCCATGAGTGAGTCGAGATTTGCTCCTCCCGCCGAAAAGCGGCACTGCTCGTTCGAGCGTATCTATTTCTCCCGAGGTAATGATCCTGCCATCTACCAGGAGCGCAAAGCGATGGGAGCGGCCCTGACCGAACAGGTNGTTGAGTCCATTGACGGAGATTTCGGAGCAGCGGTAATAACTTTTATTCCCAATACTGCGGAAACAGCCTGGTATGGCCTCATGGATGGTCTCCGGCAATTTCGGAGGGACCGTGTGAGGGCAAACATTCTTGAGGCAGCTCGCTCCGGGGACCTCGATGAGGACCTGCTCAATCATCACATCATGGATAACTGGCCAAGAGGTGAAAAGATTGCACACAAGGATATCAAGATGCGTACTTTCATTTCTCAGGAGAAAGGCAGGGCGCAGCTGGTATCGCATGTTTACGATATTACCTACGGAGTTGTGGGTGAGGATGATACTCTTGTTGCTCTCGATGACTCCATTGTCAGAGGAACCACCCTCAAGACGTCAATTCTCAAGATTCTCGGTCGGACAAACCCGAGGAAAATTGTGATCTGCTCGACTGCTCCTCAGATTAGATATCCNGATTGCTATGGTATCGATATGTCGGAACTGGGGAAGTTTAT
Organism: Roseibacillus sp.; assembly: GCA_002709915.1. Classification (GTDB taxonomy): domain Bacteria; phylum Verrucomicrobiota; class Verrucomicrobiia; order Verrucomicrobiales; family Akkermansiaceae; genus Roseibacillus_B. Next base: position 80,788 of record PARF01000023.1, read on the forward strand.
TGCGTTTCAGGCTGCCGTCCGGTTGCTGGAGCGCAATGGCCGACAAAATCTGATCGAGGAAGTGCATCAGGACTGCCTGATAGAGCTGAAGAAGCCATGGGCTGAGATGCAGAACTGCGTAAAGAAAATTTATGAGCCATTTACGGCTGAGGAAATTTCGGGAGAGATCAGCCGGATGGTATACCCTGAAAACGGATGGCAGGGTGAGGTAGAGGTGATTTTCCAGACCATTAGAAACCTTCACAACTCTCTGCAGGAGTCATGTGGTGACTGGTACTTTACAGGGGACTATCCTACGCCGGGCGGTTACGCCACTGTCAATGCGGCATTCGTAAACTGGAGAGATGGCGTTTCGGGGCGAAGTTACGATCTCCCTCTGTAATGTTCCTTGTAAATGAGCTGAATGTAATCAGGTCAGGATTGCCAGGAAACCGCTCAGGATCATTTTAAAACAATGCCAACCGGGCAGTGGTCCGAGCCATGAATCTCCGGATATATCGAAGCTGATTCAAGACGGGGAATAAGAGCGTTCGAGATGCCGAAATAGTCGATGCGCCAGCCAATATTCCTTTGCCGTGCCTGTGCTCGGTATGACCACCAAGAGTAGGCCTTTTCCGTGTCAGGGTGCAGGTATCGAAAGGTATCGGTAAATCCTGACGCCAGAGTCTCACCGAAGCTTTCGCGCTCCTCATCGGAAAATCCAGCTGTCCTACGGTTCTGGCTGGGGCGGGCAATATCAATTTCATGAAGAGCGACATTGAGGTCGCCGCAAAAGATAACCGGTTTTTCNCGGCTCTTTTCCAAATGCTTCAGGTAATCACGAAATGCCTTATCCCATACCATTCTGTAGGAAAGTCGACGCAGCTCGTTCTGTGAATTTGGAGTATAGACATTAACCAGCATGAAGTCTGCATACTCAGCGGAGATTACGCGACCCTCACTGTCATGCTCGTCGATTCCCATATCCATTATGACATCCAATGGTTCCTCTTTCGAGAAGATCGCCGTTCCTGAATACCCCTTCTTTTCGGCAGAATTCCAGTAGTTACGATACCCGCCCAGCTCAAGGGGAAGTTCCACCTGTTCCGGGCGAGCCTTGGTTTCCTGCAAGCAGAACACATCTGGGTTGATCTGAATGAGGGACTCTGCCGCTCCCTTGCCCAGCGCAGCTCGGATTCCATTAACGTTCCAAGAGATTAATCTCACTTGGCACATTGAACGCCAAACTGAGATGTGAGGCTAAGCAAAAAAGAAAAAAGCCGCAGGTTGAGGGACCAGCGGCTTGAAATCTATGGATCTGAAAGGCTCTATCGCTTTGAGAACTGGAAGCGCTTTCGTGCGCCTGGTTGGCCGGCTTTCTTCCGCTCCTTTGCACGTGGATCACGCCGGAGGTGGCCAGCAGCCTTAAGGCTTCCGCGTAACTCAGAATCCATTTCGGTCAGCGCTCTTGCTGCTGCAAGTTTGATTGCATCAGCCTGACCGGGTATTCCGCTTCCCCGGACGACGACCCTAAGATCGTACTTGTTCATCAGGTTCGTTGTCTGGAAGGGTGCAAGAACTTCGTTCTGGAGAGGGATCGTTGGGAGATAATCTTCGAACGACCGGTTGTTGATGATGATTCTTCCAGTGCCTTCTGTCATCCAGATCCGGGCGACAGCAGTCTTTCGGCGACCGGTGGCGGTGTAAGTGTTTTCAGTAGCAGCCATTGTAGGAAAAGGTATTCTATTCCGGTGNATAGTTAGATGGTATAAGGCTCAGGCTTCTGTGCTTCCTGTTCGTGCTCGGCTCCTTTGTAAACCCTTAACTTCCGCAATTGAGCTCGACCGAGCCGAGTGTGGGGAATCATCCCCCGGACGGCCCGCTCGACAAGAAGTTCAGGTCTCCGAGCGCGAACTTTCTTCGGGGTTTCCACTTTCNGGCCGCCAACGTANCCGGAGTAACTGGTGTAAATTTTCTCAGTCTCCTTGTTACCGCTCAGGCGAACCTTCGCTGCGTTGACGATTACCACGTGATCTCCCGTGTCGACGTGGGGGGTGAAGATCGGTTTATGCTTTCCTCTCAGAAGACGGGCAGCTTCAACAGCGACCTTACCAAGGATCTGGTCAGCTGCGTCAATGATATACCACTTGCGATCGACTTCAGTGGCTTTTGCAGAAAAGGTCTTCATTTCAGGCGTTGTAGAGATCTTGCCGGTTGGGGAAAGGGGCGGAAAGCTAGGAGCGAGGCCAGTTCATGTCAACGCTAATCCTCGGTAGTAAGGAACGATNGAGAACTGCCCCAAGACCTTAAATAAGGGCCTCTGAGCACAGATTTCGATTGCGGGAAGGAGAATATCGCCAATGATAGGGCCGCAAGGTGGCGTAAGCTGCTTTGCGCAACCCAATTTTAAGTTATCGCAGGACCACCAAGAAGACGGAGAAGCAGTGGCGGCCGCCGTAGGCGCCGCACGGACTACAGCGGGCCCAAGAAGGGCGCGGATGGGGAGGATAAGGCTGTCGAGGTAGAGGGAACAATTTCATCGGTTCTTGCTGGTACGATGTTCAAGGTCAAGTTGGCGAGTGACCACGAGGTTCTGGCTCACATATCTGGTAAAATGCGCAAGCGCTTCATCAGGCTGGTGGTAGGCGACAAGGTGAAAATGGAGATGTCGCCTTACGATACGACCAAGGCCCGCATCGTTTATCGTGTAGGTTGAAACGATTCTCTGGCTGCAGGATGTCGGTNATGTTGTGTCAGTTCCCTTTTTCGGGATCGTAAAAAATTTTAATGTCAGCCTTGTCNGTGCCGAGAATCTGCTGAGCCCGCTTAAGTGCGTCCCGGGTGGAAATGTTGGGGTTGCTTGGCATGAAGATGTAGAGGTTACTCTCTCCTCTGGAACGGTCGCAACCTTCTTGCAGGACNTCAAGGACACCCGAGAATTTCAAAACGCGATACACCTCGCGGGAAGCCCCCGATACTATAATGTGTCTGCCGTCCTTTCTTGCGGAGCGGATCAGGTCTTCAAGAGCAAGGACACTCGTCGCGTCCAGATGACGAGCATTCTTTAGCCGGAGAATGATAATTTTCAGATTCTCGTCGATAAAAGTACGCTGAATCTGGTTTCGAAAGAGTTCCGCAGCACCAAAAAATAGGTCTCCTTCCACGTGAACGATTGAAATGGAGGGGTTGGGACGTTTCCGTTTTTCTCCAAGCTCCCTCAGGTCGCCTTCGTCGTTCACTTCATATTCCACGAGGTAGGGGCGAGAGGCCTTCCGAAGAAAAAGTGAAATGGAAAGTGTGATTCCAATAAAGATGGCTGTGTGTAGTGGAGCGAAGAGGGCTGCGACAAAGCTGACAATAAGGACGAGGGCGTCATCACGCGTGGACCTCAGGCAAATCCGAATCACCCGCGGAGAAATCAGCGATCCAGCAACGGCAATAACGAGGCCGGCAAGACAGGCCCGGGGGACGTGCTGAACGAGAGGAAAGATTGCGAGCACGAAAATGCCGGCNAGGCAGAGAATTCCGCAGAAGAGGGAGGCTAGGCGAGTACGGGCACCTGATTCGTAGTTGAGAGCAGAGCGGGTGAGGGAGCCTGATGCCGGCATGCCGGCAAAGATGCCTGCCGCGATGTTTGCTGCACCCACGGATAGCATATCCTGATTCACATCAGGACGGTCCCCGGTCCGNGAAGCCAGAGATTTTGACATCACGGTGTTTTCCAAGGAAGCAAGGAAGGCAATGGCGAATGCAATGGTGGAGAGCTGGGCGATCTTATCGAGAAGTCCGGGCTGGGTGAAAATANCAAAATCTGGAGCGAGATCTTGAAAGGAGAAGGCTTCGAATTTTGATACCTCTGAAAAGCCAAGCGTAGTGCTCTCTCCGAGGATCCACGCAAGAAATGAAAACAGAACGAGAGTCGTGGCAAAAACGGGGACTCGTCTAAAGCGGGATTGAAANGTCAGATAAAAAAGGAGAGTGCCCACTCCCAGAACAAGAGGCTGCCACTGGAGAGAGGAAAGGTTGCTCAGCAGCTTCAGAAGGATAGTGACAAAGGTGGTGCCTCCGCCTTCNATGAATTCGGTGATCCCGAGNATATGCTTGAACTGATTGGCAATGATCAGGGTAGCGGCTCCCGCGATATATCCGACCAGAACGCTTCTACTGACAAACTGCAGGAGGTCTGCGACTCTCAGGATTGCGCCCACGATGCAGAATGCGCCAACCATGAGACAGAGTAGGGGCATCAATGCGATCATCTCTCCTTTCGAGGAAGTCATTCCCGGAATGAGAAAGAAGGAGAAGATCATGAAAGCGGTCGCATTTGTTGGACCAAGAATCGTGTGCCGTGAACCGGAGAAAAAAGGTGCCACAATTGCAGCGACGGCAGAACATGCGATGCCGTATGCAATAGGGAGTTCCGCAATTGCTGCGTAGGCCATGCCCTGCGGCAGGGCGAGAAGGGCTACATTGATGGCAGCCCGAAAGTCTTGCCCGAATTTGGTTGAGTTATACCGTCGCAAAGGACCGCGAATCGGTAGAGGATCAAGCCTCCTCGCCTCCTCGCTGTTTCTCTTCCGCGCGTGGCGGGTACGCCGGAGGAGATTTTGCAGGGAANGCTTGGGCATTAGTTTTTTGTTAAGTAAGAATCAGCGGAAGCTTGCTCGCCGGAAGAGCCATATCCCAATGATGAAGCAGAGGGCGTTGGGAAGCCAGAGAATGGAGAGAACCAGAGGCAAAGGTGCGTCTTCAATCTGCTGAGCGAAAATCAAAAGACCGAAATAGGCCGCAGCTACAAAAAGGCTTATCAGTAGGCCATTGGATGTTTCGCGGCGGCGGGCGGAGATCCCAAGGGGAATGCCGATCATGGCAAAAGAAAGGCAAGCCATTGAAATCGATCGACGTTTATGAATTTCAACTTTGAGCTCTTCCTGAAATCGCGTTTCCCGGACGATTGCGTCCTCAAGCTCCTCAATTCTTCTGGGAGCAAGGGTTTCTGGAGGCAATTCCATTTCTTCCTCGAGACCTGACGGGAAAGTGGTTCCAGCGGGAAGGCCTGCCGCTTGGGGAGGAATCTCTCCTGCAAGTTCCCTGCGGGAAAGCTTCTCGCGCTCCTGAGATTCCGATATGCGGATTGGAGCGTCCTCGTTGGTGATGTCTGATGGTTTACTCCTCTTTTTGCTGGCAGCGGAAAAGTCGATCAGGACAGGTTCCATTTCTGTCGCCCTTATGGGCATGGGTGAAACCGTATCCTTGTTCATCGAGATTTCGATAAAGGGGTTAGAAAGCTTGAGTCGAAGTTGCTTCTCCTCTTCGTTTACGTAGAGATCCACTTCTTCCGCAAACATGTAGGCTTCCAGATTTGCGTCTCGCCCTTCTCCGGAGAACTTATAGATATGAAGCCCACGAAGAACTCCGGTTTCGTCCTCGGCCTCGGCATAGACCCGCTGGCTTGGGAATCGGGAAATTATCACTCGTGGCTTGATTAAGTTGCGGGGGTCNTTCCGCACGGCTTCGTAAAGAAGGTTGCGGGAAGCATCCTTTGCTCGCGGAGCGGCAGTTCCCGTAAGCCACCAGCACAATCCTGAAAGACATGCTGCGACGAGGAGAACAGGTAAAGCNAGTCGAGGTAGACTCAGGCCNGCCATTCTGAGACTGAGAAGTTCGTTGTGGCTGGAGAGACGACCGAAGCTGAGGAGAGTCGAAGCGAGGAATCCCCACGGGAGAGTGAACATCAGGGTGAAAGGGATGACCAGGAGAATAAACTGCCCCATGAGTTCGAGAGGCGCGGCCTGCTCTACAAGGAGGGGGCGAATTTTGCGGAATAGCTGTCCTAGCACGAGCACCACGGTAAGCAGGGAGACCCCGAAGATCGTGCCATAGAGAACGTGCCAGCCGATGTAACGGTCCGCGATACACATTGGACTGCTGAGAATCCTACTTTGGTTCTTCTGTGGTTACAAGTGGAGCTTCCGCATGATCAGGATTGGCCACGAATCTCATCAAATACCTTATGAGAGAAATAACGCTCCATTCGGTCAGGGAAGACGGTAGCCACAACGGCNTCGGGACCGAGGTGATCACGAACCTGAAGAGCTGCTGCGAAATTCAACCCGGAGCTCGGACCGACTGGAAAACCGAGTGCCCACAGTTTTCGGGTCAGTTCGAGGCAGTCCTGACCGGATATTTCCCATTCGCGCAAATCGTCACATCGCCATTTCTCATAAATCTCGCTCAACCCTTCCGCCACTCCCGGGNCGTCACCACTGAACCGGAGGCTACAGCATTCGACGTTTGATCCGAAAAGAGCAACGTCACGGGGAATCGCTGCATGGGCCGTAATGGCGCATCCCGCACCCGCAAATGCCTCGTAAAGACCACGAAGAGTGCCCCCTGTGCCAACCCCTGAGACGATAGCGTCGACGGATCCTCCGGGAATCTGTTCAAGAATTTCAGGCCCGGTATTGAGGCGGTGAGCCTCGGTGTTGTCCTCGTTAGCGAACTGTCGTCCAAGGAACCAGCCCTTCTGCTCGCTCGTCTCCCGCGCAACACGGAGCACTTCCGGCATCCCGCCGGCAATTCTCGTCACCTCGCCGCCATAGGCCTTGATGATCAGTTCACGCTCAGAGGTAGCGCTATCGGGGATAAAGGCGACAAACCGAAGTCCCATCTGACTGCAGGCGAGGGCGAATGCAATACTGGTTGATCCACTTGAAGCTTCCGCCACCGTATCGCCTGAGCGGATCAATCCTNTTCGCCATGCCTTCTCGAGAATATGACGGGCAATTCGGTCCTTTGTAGAACCACTGGGATTGAGATACTCCAGTTTGCACCAGATACCGGGTTTGTTGCCTTCGAGGGAGACCTCAACGAGAGGTATCGTTCGAATTTGGTGAAGGTAACTGTTGATCCTGGGAAGCACGAGTGATCGTTACATGGGCCTGTCCAGCAGGCAACATCATGCTCGGAGCCCCCCTGCTGAGTAAGCGGTTTATCCCCCTATGAAAAGAGGACTAGCCCACGCTGCTTCACCCGCTACACTTGGNGCGATGAAATTTTTCAGATCAATACTGCTCGTTGCCATTCTGGCGCTTGGCTTCATGGCTCCGGCTCTGGCCGGGGAGAAAAAGCCCTCCCTGATTTACTACTATTTCGACGGATGAGTGCTTTGCGATAAAATTACGGTCATCGTGAATGACCAGCGTAAACAGCATGGAAAGAGACTTGAAATTTCTGCCTGCAAGGTTGGCGAAGGGAAGAGCAAGGAAGATATCAAGAGCGCGAAGTTGGCGAGTCACGGTATCGTCGCACGAGAAAAAAATGGTAAGCTCGTAGTCGCAGTTGAGGGCCACAATTACGGCAAAGACAAGGTGATGGAAGTGGTGAATAAATTGCTCGAGGCGAAATAGTATTTTCGGAGCAGGACTCGCGACACGGACAGATTTCTGTAGAATTTTTTCATTGGTCTTGAGTCTTCGTAGTGAGTCCATGGTTAGTAGCGTGGGATCTCATGTCGGGCGTACTACNGCATGCTTGATGGCGCTAAGCGCGTCTTGGACGAGCGCCGAGATCACATTCGAAGAGAATATTCGTCCGGTCCTTGAGGCCTCCTGTGTGAAATGCCACGGAGCGGAAACTGTAAAGGGCAGCGTCGATTTCACTAAGATCAGGACGGAGGCCGATGCTGATGCTCAATTTGAACTCTGGGAAACAGTCGTGGAAGTCGTGGAGGCCGGGGAAATGCCTCCTGAGAACCATCCCCAGCTAACGCTCGAAGCAAAAAAGAAAATCGCTGAGTGGTACCNNATCAGACTTTCCGCTCCGGTAGAACCCAGGCCCGGAGTATTCAAGGCGAGACGGCTTTCGGGGCCGGAGTATCGTAATAGCTTGAGGTCGTTGTTCGGTTTTGATCTGGAAGTTGTAGTTGCCGAGGCGCAGCAGACAGTGGCCGGGGAACAATCGCTGGTTCTGAAGCTGCTTCCGAAAGATCCGCCAGGGGACAGCGGATTCGTTAACGATACCCATGGAGCCCCGCTTTCGTCCGCTCTGTGGGAGCAATATGCGTTTCTCACCGAGGCTGCTTTGGAGAAGCTGTTTGCGCCGAAACAACGAGCAGCGCTCAAGGATTTTATTGGAGGGGAACTTCCGGATGAATGGAATCTGGAGGACTTTTCGGAAAAGCAGGCAGAAGCGCTAATACGCTATTTTTTTCCTCGTGCTCTGCGCCGCCATATACCCGATTCACGGATCCAGGAAGCGCTTGAAGCTATCAGGGGGCATTCTGGAGGGAACCTCGTGGCGATCCTTAAGTTTGAGCTTAAAGCGGTCCTGTTATCTCCCGANTTTCTTTATCGGGGGATGCTGATGCCCGTGAAGACCGGGGGCCGGCAACCCGTTGACAGCTACGAACTGGCAGAGCGCCTTTCCTACTTCCTTTGGGAAGACCGGCCAGACGACGAGCTCATGCGACTGGCCCAGAATGGGGAGCTATCAAGCTCAGAAGCTCTCCGGGGACAGGTTGTGAGGATGCTGAAGTCTCCTTCTGCTCGTAGTCTATCTGAAAGTTTTGGGGTGCAATGGCTGGGCATTGCGAGTCTCGATGCGCTGATTACCAACCCCATCGCGCACCATTCTCTTCGAACGCAGCCTGTTCTTTTTCTGAATTATCTCTTCACGGAGAACCGTCCGGTAATGGAGTTGATCGATTCGAAAACCACCTTCATCAATACCGGGGTCTCAGGGTTTTATGGGGACGATCGCAGCCGGATGAAGCTTCATCCAACTCCCAAGGGGATAGAGCGGCAGACGACGCCCTTTGAGAGGTTCACTTTGGAAAAAGCCAGCTGGAGGGGCGGAATTCTCACCATGCCCGGCATTCTTACGATGAACCGGGGTCCGATCCAGCGCGGTACTTGGCTCCTTCGCAGAGTTCTGGGGGAACGGCTGGGAGAGCCTCCTGCTGATATTCCTCCGGTCAAGCCTGCCCCGCGTGGGGAGAAGCTCACCTTCCGCGAGCGATTTGAGAGACATCGCAGTGACGTCAGCTGCGCGCGTTGTCATGAAAAGATTGATCCNATCGGGTTTTCTCTTGATGGCTACGATACGAATGGGCGCTTTATAAAGCGGGGTGGCAAGAGGGCTACTGCCTCCAGTAGTTTGATCGACACCTCCGGAAAGTTACCCAGCGGAGAGACCTTTACGGATTATGCCGGACTGAAAGCGATCTTTATGAGCTCGCAGCGGGGCCGAATCGTTCGTAACGCGGTGGAGCGCACACTTGCCTACGCGCTTTGCAGAAAGATGACACGGAATGACTATCCTTTGATCGATCAGATCACGGAAAAGATTGTTGAGGGCAACGGAACGTGGAAAGATCTGTTTACTGAAATCGTGATAAGTCCCTCCTTCCGGGAGACGATTATCGAAGTGAAGGAAAAGCAATGAGCAGCAAGTGGAAGATTGGGAGGCGAACGTTCCTGAGGGGAGCGGCAGGAGCTCTTGTTCCGCTACCGTTGCTGAATCTCATGAAGGCTCATGGGGCGCCGGGAATTGGTAGAGAGGAAGGGAATGCGTCTCCTGTTCGCTTCGTCACCCTCTTCAAGCCTAACGGAGTGCATCCGCCCTCCTGGAATATCAACGGAGGCACGGAAAATGATTTCCGGATGTCTCCTTTGATGAAGCCATTCTCCCGGCATCGGGATGACCTCCTGATCTTGGACAATATGGGAGACTTCGGGTTCTCTTCGCACAGTAATTCGACTCGTCGATTCCTTTCTGGCCATCATAACAATCGTAAGTCGGCTTCAGTGGACCAGATTATTGCGGATAAGATTGGAAATGAAACGACGCATCGCTCACTGGAGCTCACTACCGAGGGAATTTTTGTAAATCAGGTCGGGTGCAGCTATATATCCTACGACCAGAAAGGGAAACCCCTACCAAGAGAGAGTGATCCTCAGCTTGTCTTTGATCGCCTGTTCCGGAATCCTTCTCAGGATCCAAATCGCCGTCAGGAGATGGGAAGTCTTCTTGACCGTGTCCGAGCAGATGCGAAAGCGCTGGAGCGAAAGGCAGGTAAAGAGGATAGCGAAACCCTCGAGGAGTATTTCACAGTCCTCAGGGAGACCGAGCAACGCCTTCAGAAAATGTCCTCTGCATCGAAAGGAGTGGTGGACTTTTCCAGTCTGCAGCGTCCGGACACTCCCTTCTCTCTCGACGACCAGGTAGAGTCGATGCTGGATGTTATTGCGATGGCTTTGTGGACGGATTCCACGCGTTGCATCAGCTACATGCTTGGTAACAGTAACAGCCGTCTTATCTTTGACTTTCTTGGAATTAATCAACAACACCATTATCTGTCCCACTTCTTCCGGAACTTTAGTCGGTCAAATATTGATGCTCTTCTTAAGATCAGTCTCTGGCACATGGAAAAATTTGATTCCCTNCTCACTCGATTGAAAAGTTACCGGGATGGCGAAGGTAGTTTGCTGGATCGGTGTGTGGTGCTTTTTGGATCTGGGATGGGGCATAGTGATAATCACACCGCTCAGCGTATCCCCATCGTTCTGGCAGGGCAGGGGGGCGGAATGTTGAAGACTGGGCGCTATCTGAGATACTCGGAGAATCAGGAGCTTGGGCGGCTTCACCTGGCCCTGATGCAGAAGTTCGGGGTGGATGCAGAATCCTACTCACAGGCTTCCTCACCGTTGCCCGGCCTTGACGGAAGCCCCTTTGAAGAATTTCGCGAGCGTCCCTTTGAGAGCTGGGTGAAGCGGGGTCAGGGTAAGATTACAGCACAAGGGCGTTTTCGNATGTCCGATAANNTGGATGAGGCCAAGGTCTTCTACATTGATGTGGAGGGGAAGGATCCGGTTCGGATCGAGGTTGGCTTTGGCGACTTCCATCGTTTCAATCTTGCTTACCATGTGGGGACTCCGATCCAGTTAACGGGCCATAGTGGCGAGAAAAACGGGCAACTTGTGATCACGAAGGTAACCGGGGTGAGCTCTCTCTTCGGCAACAGCAAGCCTGGTCAGGCGAACGGGTGATATTGGGGCAGGGCAGCTACTCAGTGATGTGTCGCGTGGCGGATCCCGGCGCCGACTCCAAAAAACAGCAATTTTTGTAATGGGAGATTCTTTGAGGCCAGGGATTCGATGTGCTAGAATGCCAGCAATCTCAACCTGAAGTAAGATTTCTNGGAGAAACCGAAGTTTCCCTTCATCCAAAAGAAGGCAACCAAGAGCTTCCAGCTGGAACAGGATCCCTCATTCAACAAACTAATTCACTATGGATTTTTGGAATCTCATNACGGCCCTGAGTCTTGGGTTGGCATTGTCCGCGGCTTGTGGGTTCAGAGTGTTTGTCCCCCTGCTCGCGATGAGCATAGGGGCCCGGGCGGGGTTGATTGAATTGGGAGAGTCCTGGGTCTGGATATCCGAAACATGGGTCCTGATTGCATTTGCGGTAGCAACGCTCCTCGAAGTGGGCGCCTACTACATCCCATGGGTTGATAACCTGCTCGACACTGTAACGACCCCTGCAGCAGTTGTTGCTGGTGTGATTGTGTCCGCTGCCAGTCTGGGCCAGATCGAAGATCTCAGTCCGGCTCTGCAGTGGATGCTGGCGGTAATCGGTGGTGGGGGAATGGCGGGTACAATTCAGATGGGTTCTGCGCTGACGAGGGCGGCTTCCTCCACTACGACCGGAGGAGTGGCGAACCCGGTTGTAAGTACAGCGGAGGCTGGAGGTGCAGTAGCGTGTTCGGTTCTGGCAGTGATCGTGCCTGTCGTAGCAGTGGTTATGGTGCTGGCTCTGATGACGTTTGTTGTTCGTCGTCTTATCAAAAAAAGGCGATCTGTTCCGGAGAGTTGACGATTATATTGCTGGGGCACTGGCTCTCAGTTTGATCTTTCGAGAGGAGTGAGGGGTGAGAAATGGAGGTGGAGGTCCTTCGGTCCTCTGCTGGTATCCGGTGAATGCCGGAGNGCGGCTACGGCAGGGTCACACTGACGTCATCGATATAGAATCCGCCCCAGACGCTACCGTCACTGTTGCTGATGAAGCGAAATTCCACTTTGATACTTTTACCGGCGACCTCCCCGGCAGGCAGTGAAAGGGACTGGTCGCTCCATCCATCAGCACTGCCCTCGATGGAGGAAATTTCCAAGCCTGAGATGGGGGTATCGTTGGCTGCATCGAGGATACGGACGAATCCGANATCGGGATCCGTCAAGGCGAGGTCAGTGTCTATGAATTGTCTGAAGGTAAGAAGGGCATCGCGCCCCGGTGGAATCATAATTTCCGGGGAGGTGAGGGTCGCATCAGTGCCGTTGAGATAGTTTCCGCTGATGTTGGTGCCGGCGCTGTTTTGGCCACTGGCTGCGGCTGGGGGGCTGTTATCTCCAGTGGGTGTTCCCACCTGCCAAGCGGTTCCGTTGCCGGAATCACGGACCGTCCAACCGGGAGGAAGGGAAGGGGGCGTCGCGTCAAAGTCCTCAAGTGGCAGAGGTTGCGGTGCGTCAGACTCCCGGATCACGAAGAAGCGCCTCGGGCCNTCAGGCGGGACATCGGTGAGGAAGTTCGTTCCCGTACCGGAAGCCGGAATATCTCGGTAGACAGTAAAGGGTTCAAGGTGGAGATTCCAGTTGGAGGAGGGCAGGTCCGATAGCTCTGCGCTGCTTAGGAGGTCATAGGTCTTTCCGCTTCTGCTATTCCAGCTGATATCGTAATTGTCCCCATTGCGTGCGATGGTGAGTCCAAGGGGCTCATCAGATGTTACAATCTCGATAATCTGGAAACCACCAATGCCTCCTCCGCCGGATGCTCCGGGAGCGAGTCCAAAGTTGAAGGTAATCGAGGGATTTGTCAGCGGGGCTTCTTCTGAGCCGAACACGGCGATGTTGGCCTTGGTCGCGGTAGTCCCAGCCTCATAGGTAGATTGGGTTGTAAGAGTCAAATCCTTGCTGAAAGCCTTGGGATCCCAGTAGTAGGTGCTGGTTCCATCGGTTATGTAAGACGCATTGTTTCCATTGAATCCGGTCAGGTAAACGACCACCTGGTAACTGGAATAAGGGATTTCGCTGATCACGGCTGGAGCAGGGTTTTCTGCGAAGAATTGAATGCCGGATTTCATGGGGCTGAAGTTGAGCGGCGCTCCCGAGAAGGATCCCGCGCGGTTTCCCGGCGCCGAAATATCTGCGGTAGTAACTTCCCCTGAGGCATCAGTGAGGTTGGTTATGCTCACCGCGGAACTATTGATCCACGTTCCTGTCTCCCAGGCCGTAAAGCCCGCGAAGGTGTTCTGATTATTGATGGTATCTCCAGCCTTGAGGTTGATACTGATGACCCCTTGGGCTGGCAAAGGGGAAAGGGCAGCGATCGTCGCAAAAAGAAGGATTGAGAAGATTCCTGTCGGTGCGGTTTTCGTCATGAAGCTGCTGTGTTTGTATCTGGCNCTGTTATTCGCCCCGGATTACGGCNCGGAGGGACTTACCACATTTCGATCTCGAGTGAAAGTGCGGGCTAGATAGCCGGGCAAAGCCGTCTTGATGTGCCGATTATCTTATTAGTCCTTGATGGCAGNATAAATGTGGCACATCCGTGTCTGCTAGTCGGATCAGAATACTTGCGCTCCTCTCGGTGGGTCCGGCATGGTCCTAACNGGAGTAATCTTCCTTCCGATACTCCCTCTAATAGAGAAAAAAGACGGAGTAGGGAGGGCGGGAGAGGTTAGGACAGAACCTCAGGAACAACGATTAAGGGCGATACCATCTGTTGATGATCCACTGCAGGACCTGATGAAATGCCTGATTGCCTCCCGTGACGCCATCGAACCAGCTTCCGTGTTTTGCTTATTCTCTTCAGGGCAGGAGAAGGGTTGATTGCTGTGACAGCATGGAATCGCGAAGGTTTCGTGTTGACGTTGGCCTTTGGTGAGAATTAGCACTTCTTGCGGTTTGAGCAGCGGGCGGAAGCCACCAGCATCACCATGGGATCACTGCAAGAGCTACGTCTTGCCAGGTGCTCAGCTGCTTTCCTCTGCGACCACCTTGCCCGCCTTCGACTCGCGAAAGGTGACCACGGGTTTGTCGCCGTCTGCAAGCCCCATAATGGCAATNGAGTGCTCNGTTCCGTCTTTCGGCGCGACCTTGATTTCGCTACCCGAACGAGCTTCAACTGTCTGTATCATGTCGGGAAGGGAGACATCCAGAGGACTCAGATCCGTTTTATGATGGTATTTGCCGTTCGAGATATTCGGCGACCCGATCAAACGGGTCGAAGCCCATGGCTAACCCTACGGAACGTCGTAAGTTGGAATTGGCATTGATATCGTAGAAGACCCGTCGTCCGTTGCTTGTGGTCAGGTATTCGAGAGCTCCAACATCAAACCCCGTTGCCTTGAAGAGGCGGCTGGCCTCTTCTACCACGTCATTCGGGACTTCAGGATAGGGTAGAAATTGGGGGTCGCTTGCTGGTGTGGTGCCGGGCACCGCACAGGTCCCTGCCTCGTCACCTTCCGGGTTACAGTCTATGGACGGACAAAGGTTAAAGCCCGACACCCCGACCACTCGCATGGCGTAGAGGAGTTTCCCACCAAGAAATTCCAGGCGTACGATGCCTTGTGTGCCAGGGTCATGGTCGAGCTTCTCTTGAAGCAGTAGAACCGGATCTGGCTGCCAAAATGACGGTTCTTTCTCGAGCAGACTAGTTAGTTCATTCAGGCTGCTCACCTCCGCCATTCTGGCCCCACTGCCTCCCTGATTGGGCTTAAGAATCGCAGGGAAGGTGAGGGCCGCTTCGTGATCTCGCAATGCTTCAACGTTGTTGAAGGCGACCGTCCACGGATAATCCATGCCGAGGTCACGCATCAGGCGGATCTGAGCTATTTTGTCGAGTTCCAGTCGAAAGGTGGAGGCCCCGTTGAGCACTCTTGCACCGGTAGATTCGAGGTGATCAAGCAGAGCGAGCGCAAACGGTACAGCACGTCCATTGCCGCGAACATACGCGCTGGGGCTCACTTGGTTGAAAATTGTCGAAGCCTGAAGGTCTGCTGTCAGGCCGAAGGCTGCAGACTTCACATCGTAAGCNACGTAATCAACGCCGCGTTTGTCGAGGGCGTCGAAAAGTGGCTTCTGCCAAGTGGGATGTTCGTAGATAACGGCGAGGGCGGGGGTGGGCATACTTCTTGGGTGCTTAACGCTTACAGGGATGCGGTAAATTGGTTAAAATTCCAAACAGAAGAAATAGAATTTATTGGCCTGTTTTCCTCCACCTTCATGAGCCACTTGTCTCACTTTACGATCTTTTTCCCAAGCTGTGTCCACGTTGTGAGAGGAGGCGCTGTTTTTGTGTAATACCGCAAATTTGGCGATGTTCCGGCTCATAATGTTGGGTCTGTGAGTTTGGATCAGACAAATGCTGTTTCCGTCTTCCCGGGGTGTATTCCGGGGGGTCTGTTGCANTGTTTTAGCGAATGTCGTAGTTTTTCCGTCTGGCACGAGCTCATGCTTGTCCCCTGAGCCCGAGGGAGGTATGGATGAGAACTAGTGATCTCGAAAGTAATCCAAGCCCTATTCGCAGTCGGACTCCTGATGGCCTCGCCAGCTTCAGCCCGGCTCTATATTACGGAGTTCATGGCGGACAACAGGAGAACCATCGAAGATGAGGATGGTGATGCCTCTGATTGGATAGAGATCTTTAACTCCGGTGATACTTCCGTGAATCTTGATGGATACTTTCTAACTGACGCAGCGGATGCACTGACAATGTGGAGGTTCCCTTCAGTTGAGATTGCGGAGAACGGATTTCTGCTGGTTTTTGCCTCCGGGAAGGACCGTCGTAATCGCGGGTCTGAGCTTCATACCAATTTCAAGATATCGAGCGAAGGGGAATATCTGGCACTTATCAACCCGGATGGCACTTCAGTAGTAGCGGAATTTGGCACACACGAAAATCCTATCCCTGAGCAGTTTGAGGATGCTTCCTATGGTCTGATGCAGGGAGGTGGCTTGACGCCCACAATGTTTGTCAGTCCAACGCAACAGGTCAGGCTCATCATTCCTGCAGATAACTCGCTGGGTGGCGACTGGACCGAGCAGGAATTTGATGACTCCGGGTGGCAATCTGCCCGAATGGGGATCGGCTACGACGAGAATGATACTTACGCGCAGGAGTTTGGTGCAAATGGCGACCTCGGTAATGATTTCAACGGAGTTAATACCTCTGTTTATATCCGAATTCCTTTCGAGGTCAGTGATCCTTCAACCATTACCAGCCTGACCCTCCGGATGAAATACGATGACGGTTTCGTTGCTTATCTCAATGATACACTTGTCGCAGATGCAAATGCACCTGGTGGATTAACGTGGAATTCCGAGGCAACCGGAAATCACTCGGATGGGGAGGCAGTGACCTTCCTTGACTGGAACATCACTTCGTTCGTGAACAGATTGAGACAGGGCACGAATGTTCTCGCCATTCACGGGCTGAATGACGGCATCACCAGTTCGGACATGCTGATAACCGCAGAGCTGACAGGCACCAGAATCACAGATCCTTCGCTCGGAGATCCAGGCTACCTTGCTGCGCCCTCGCCGCGGACCTTCAATGGAGATACGTTTGACGGATTTGTCGGTGATACTACGTTTAATATTGATCGAGGTTTCTTTGAGGCTCCCTTCGCTCTTGAGGTCACCTCCTCCACGGAAGGTGCTGAGATTCGCTACACGCTGGATGGAAGTCCGCCGAGCCCAACAAGGGGGATAGTCTATAGCGGCCCCATCCAGATCACTGGAACAACAGTGGTCCGCGCCATGGCGCATCAGCCCGGATTAAGACCTACCAATGTTGACACCCAGACCTACCTATTTCCCGAGGACGTGGTTGATCAGTCTCGTATGCGTACCTCCGTCACCCAATCGGCAACACTTGGTCCCCAGATGATTGACTCTCTCAAGGCTGTGCCGACTGTTTCCATAGTCACGGATAATCCGGGTCCCTTCCAGAATGAGGGGGGCAGCAATATTCGAAGTGAGTCTCCGACGTCCGTTGAGATGATCTTTCCCGATGGCAGAGCTGGATTTCAGGAAAACGCCGGCTTAAAGCATTTCGGGGGTTACTACACCAACTTCAGAAAGAAGAGTTTCCGCATCGGTTTTCGCTCACAATACGGCGCAACCAAGGTCGAATATCCAATCTTCGACGGCTTTGAATACAAGCACTACCCGCCGACCGATCGTTTTGATATCATGGACCTGCGTAGTGGCTCTCACGATATGCGCTCTCGTGGGGCCTACATGTCGAACCGCTTCACTGATGACTCCATGCTGGATATGGGAAATCTCGCTCCGCATGGGCGCTTCGTTCATGTCTACCTCAATGGGAGTTACTGGGGGCAATATCATCTACGTGAGCGATGGAATGCGGACATGGCCTCAAGCTATCTGGGAGGACCCAAGGCGGACTATGATGCGGTGAATCTCAATGATGGATTTCGCAACGATGAAAAGGTTTACGATGGTGATGGCGTCTTCTGGAATGAGGCGAAGGAATTGGCATCGGGTCCTAATCCATGGGCGAATAATAACAACAATATCGATGTCGCAAACCTTATCGACTTCATGCTGTTGTGGGTGAGTGGCGATTCAGAGAGCGAGGTAAGGTTGCTAGGCTCCAGGACTCAGGGGCAACCCTTCCGCTTCCAGATGAAGGATGCTGATGGTTACCTGCGTAGTACGAATCGCTCAGTCACAAGTTCCGGTCCTCTGGATTTGATGTCACGACTCCGCAACGGAAATACAGACTTTGCCATGCTCGTTGCTGACCGCATCCACATGCACTTTTTCAATGATGGAGCTCTGACACCGTCCAAGAATATCGAGCGGCTGCAAAAGCGCGTTGATGAAGCCCGGCCGGGGTTTATCGCCGAGTCTGCGCGCTGGGGAGATCAGTTTCGCGAGTATCAGGACTGGCTCAACTACCAGGAGAATCTGGTCACCAATCACTTCAGGGGGCTTACGAATACGATGATTGGTCGATTTAGAGCGAGTGGCATGTATCCAGATACCATCGCGCCCGTCTTCAGTCAGCATGGTGGTTCAGTCCTGTCGACTACTCCTCTGACAATGTCAACCAACACGGATACTATTTACTATACGTTGGATGGAAGTGATCCCCGACTACCTGGAGGAGTCCCAAACCCGACAGCTATGCTTGCAACCTTTGGCGGTGGTAATCAGGTCGCCCCCCCGCAAACCTTCATTACCACTGGTCATCGCTGGAAGTATCTCGACGACGGAAGCAACCAAGGCACCGGTTGGAGAGTCAGCGGATTTGACGATTCCTCATGGGAAGAGGGGCCGTCCGAACTTGGATACGGATCGGATGGAGAAGGGTCCGGAACAACGGTTTCATTTGGCCCCAGCAGTAGCAGCAAGTATGCTACCACCTATTTCCGAACAGCGATAAATATCCCTGACCCATCTCAATTTCTTCGGTTCACACTCCGCTTAAAATATGACGACGCCGCCGCGGTGTATCTTAATGGCTCTGAGATTATCCGCACTCCGAACCTTCCCTCTGGAGCAACCTTCGACCAATACGCCACCAGCACTACGAGCAGCGAGGACGCGTGGTCAGATTACACCATTCCGACAACGGCTTTTCGGGCTGGATCCAACAACATTGCGGTCGAGGTGCATCAGGCAAGTGGAACCAGCTCCGACATGCGGATGGACCTTGTTCTGCGTGGTGAAACCACCGCTGGGGGCGATGGAGGCGGAGATAATATTTCAGATCCTCTCTTTCTAAGTGAGCCATCGAGGCTTCGAGCCCGTGCCTACAATAATGACACAGGAGAATGGAGTGCCCTGAACGAAGCATTGTTTACTCTTGATACCGAGCCTGCAGGGGCCGGAAATCTTGTTATTACAGAAATGCATTATCACCCTGCTGATCCTGCCACGCCGGAAGAAATGGCGATTAGTAACGATCGGGACGATTATGAGTTTCTTGAGCTTCTCAATATCGGGTCCAGAGCGATCGATCTCACGGGCGTGAGATTCAGCGCAGGCGTGAACTTCTCCTTTCCTGACAACACTGTTCTCTCGCCCGGGGAGAGGGTGGTTCTTCTGCGGGACCGTCTTGCCCATGAGGTGCGCTACGGTGCGCTTCCTTCAGCCCAGTGGTTTGAATATTCCGGACGCCTCAGTAACGATGGAGAGAGAATAATACTTCTGGGAGCAGATTCTGATCCCGTCCACAGCTTCAGCTATAACGATCAGCCACCCTGGCCTGTTTCTGCTGATGGGGAGGGGCTAAGCCTCGTTCTTGTTAACCCTACCAGCGATCCAGACCCTGGACTCGCGGGCAGTTGGGCTGCCAGCCGTACTTGGGGGGGCTCGCCGGGAACGCCCGAGGCTGTTGGAACTGACTATGCGGCGTGGGCAGTTGACTACGATCTGGCGGGCGGTCCCGGCAATGACGACGACTCCGATGGCATCAGTAACTTTCTGGAGTTCCTCTATGGGTCGCGCCCGGATCTTGCTTCGGATGCTCCGGGACCGAGGGTCAACGTCGAGAATTTAGAAATAGATGGAGTGATCAAGAGCTATCTTGTTCTCACTTATCAAGAGAATATCAATGCTTTAGGATCTCTCACTGTTGAGATTTCCAGCGACCTCGTGACCTGGTCATCTGCCCCGGGCCTGACTGAACTCCTCACCCAAGCCGACAATGGAGATGGCACCGTAACTGTGAGCCTGCGTCTTACCAATCCTGTCAACCCCGGCGGAGAGCCGTATTTCGCTCGCTTGCGGGGAGACTGATCCAATCGATCTCCTAGAGCTTCCATCCTTCGCGGAACTCGGAATGAATGAACTCCTCGGCTTTCCCGTTGCCGGTTGGTTTGAAAGCCTTGGAGTCCCAGTCGAACCCGCCTCCAGAGCGCCATGCTGCATTGGCCAGTAGAACTCCTTCAGCGAGCGGTCCGCTATAGTCGACAAAATCGCATGTTGCACGTGGACCGCCCTTAGCGGCTTCGATCCATTCCTGATGGAAGCCTGGGGAGGGGGCGATTGACTCCACCGGTACAACTGGATTCGATCCGTCAAACATTCGGGCGGTGTATCCCCCGAAGTCGGCAGAGATCGTTCCCTTCTCTCCTACAAAAAGGACCATCTTCTGTTCGGCCCCGTATTTGCTGAATATCTCCTTTCGGGGTCCTCCATGCCACCAGTGCACGGATACCGCGGGCCGCTTGCCATCGTCGGAAGCTGCAAACTCGAGTCGAGTTTGCATTCTCTTGGGCGTCCTTTGGGAATCAATCTCTGAAGCTTCAGGAACAACATCGAGGTCCACTCGTTGTGCATGGCTGAGGCCGAGAGCCCAATAGGGAATGTCGAGGGTATGGCATCCCCAGTTACCGGTTTCCCCTGTCCCGAAGTCCCACCAAAATCTCCAGTTATAAGGGCAGTAGGCCGGGCTGTAGGGCCTGGCCTTGGCGGGGCCCAGCCAGAGATTCCAGTCCAAGTGCCTGGGAACAGCAGGGAAGTCTTCCGGGAGCGCCGGCATCCCCCGGCTCCCTCCCTGAAAGGCATAGACTTTTCTGATCTTTCCAATCATGCCACTTTGTACGGCCTCTACTGTACGACGCATTCCGCCGTTGGCGTGGCGCTGGTTTCCGAGTTGGGTAGCTACCTTCATCTCGTTAGCGATCCGGGTGAGTTCCCGGCATTCCCATGCAGAATGTGCCAGAGGTTTCTCGCAGTAGACATGCTTGCCCATCAGCATGGCTTGCCGCGCGGGATGAAAGTGCGTGTGGTCTGGAGTGCTCACCACCACCGCATCGATGGACTTGTCCATTTCATCCAGCATCCTGCGAAAGTCACGATACTGTCTGGCTTTTGGAAAGCGCGTCCAGTTCTTGCCTGCCCGCTTCTCGTCCACGTCACACACTGCCACAATATTCTCTCTCGCAACCTTCCCAAGGTTGCCTCCTCCCTGACCTCCTATTCCGATACAGGCAATGTTAAGCTTATCGTTCGGGGACGCGGCAAGGCCCTGGGGAGACGTTCCTGCCCAGTATCCCGCTCCGAGGGTGGCGGTGGCAGCAAGGAAATGACGACGATTCGGTTGGTGCATAAGCCTTTTTTATTCTGTTCCGCACCCGGGCGTAAATCCCCCAAAGTAATCACTCGTGAATTCGTTCTCTTGCTTGCACCTGCATGAAAGGATGGGGTGATTTCGGGGAGAGGCTAAGTTTTTAGAGAATTGAGGGAGCCGATATTGAGGAGAATTTCCAAGCAATATCTGACTGGTCAGGAAGTATGCGGCTGGATTCAGGATCAAAAGGATTTCGGGACCGTGCGCCCGAGGCACCACAACACCGCGTTACGATAAAGCCGCTGGACGTTGGGATCACTAAAGCTCTTCCGGGCACCTATGGTGGTCACGAGAGCGCGGCGGTTCTGGATGTTGTCGACAGTCCACACCAGTGGATGGGGGCTGCCGTTGAGGCGTTCTTGGTCTTCAGCGGAGAGGACCATGACGTGGTTGTTTCCGCCGACCTCTTTAAAGGTAGCTCGTTGACGGCCTTTTAGCCCCTGTCCGACCATGAGAGGGGTGCACTCGATCCCGAGCGGGTTGACCGCGTAATGGAAGTCGGGAGTCCAGAAGCGTGGTTCAAGGCCCGCCATGACGGGATGCTTTGAGGCCATGACGTAGTTCACCTGGCTCGAATCGTGACCGTGGTGGCCACGGTAGGGTGTTCCAAAGTGGCGAGTTGGGAATGCTCGGTTTTCAGCCTCGAGCTTGGACCCTCTGGGAAAATCAAAGAGGTGCGTGGTAGTGCGGACAGCAATGAAAGGTTTCCGGCCGAGATATTGATCGAGCGCTTTATATTGGGACTCTTGGAGGTTCACAAATCGAAGGGAGAGAATCAAAAGGTCAGCTTCGGGAAGGTGCTTGGAGAGATCTGGGAAGTGGTGGGGATTTGTGGCGCGGTTTAGTTGGAGATGAGTGATCCTAAGTTGGTGTTCTTGTTCCATCTTCTTCCCAAGCTCACTCAGAGATGCTCTCGTCCCGTATTCGGGCTCACCTGTGAGGATGAGCACTTCGGTGTTCGTTTTTTCGGAGGATAATGAGGCCCTCGCTTCGCCAACGATCATCGTTCCCTGCATAATGCGCCAGTGGCCTGGCACAGTGCAGAGAAAAGGATAAGAGCCGGGTTTCCGGGGAGTGCGAAAACGCAGGATCACCTCCTGATAAGGCTTTGCCATCGGAGTGGCATGCAGAACTTCGGGCAGATCAGGAATCCAATCATGATCGATCGCTCTGGGATCAGCCAGAATATTGTCAACTGCGCGCCCGACCTTTTCCAATGAGCCGGGAGCGCACAGAACGAGGTTGTGCTGAATGACATCGGGATTATCCAAGCGAAGCTCGACTGGGGTGTCGGCTGGGAGTTGGATGGAGGTTTTATTGAAGCGAAGTTGATCGGAGACTGTAGAGATTTCCACCGGCAGCAATTGAAGGGAGCGAATCCGGCCGAGAGCATCGGAATCCTTACGGAGGGTGGCGATGGTCCTCAGGAGCTTAGAGGAGAGCTCGAAAGAAAGTGAGCCACGTTTCTCCACGGCGGTAGCCTCAAGGGCAGGAAGAAGAGTGCGAAGCAAGGTAGCACTCTCCCGGGGAGGCCAGCTCTCCTTTGGTCGTGCCAGGGCGGCCTCGGCTGCGGCTGCAGTGAGATTCGGATTCAGGATGTGCTTGGCAAGGAGAGTGAAGATCTCAACGTCGTTTCCCGGGATACGACCGAGGCAGAAGAGGGCAGCTTCCTGCACCACGCGAGTGCGAGAAAGGGATTTTTGAGCGGGTTTGAGATAGGATTTTTTGAGCTCGGAGGAATTGATCCGGGTGATGGATTGGAGTGCGTCGGGGTCTAGAGGAAAAGAAGGGACGTGGCCGGATCGAAGCTGAGCGGCGAAGGCGGCTTGGCGGATGCTGGAGCTCTTTGATTTCGACAAGGGCTTGAGAACATCGGGAGAGGAAACCGTTGTAGAGTCGAGGATCGCAAGCCAATCCTGGAGAGAGGGGCGCTTTTCTCGTTCAAGCTGTTCGATGATCTCAATCAATATCTCCTCCTTTGTTCTGGATTCCTTGCCCGCGAGGTGATGCAGGGCCTTGAGCCTAAGCTCGGAATCCAGTTTGGGGCGTCGTATGAGAGTCTTCAGGACGGATTCGTTGAATGGGAGGGCAGCAAGTTTCGCTGGCGGGATGGCCATAGGGTGATTTTCCAAAGCAGGGCCAAGGGCCTTGCGAGCATTAGTGAGGGCAAATTTGAGGTAGTCGTCCTGGGGGTAATCGCTTACCTGTTCGACGACCCTGACTGCGATGGAGGGATCTGCCCACGTGGAAGAGACCACGGTTTCGAGACGAACCTTGGCATGCGTATCGTTTGCCAGACGGAGGAAATGACGATCGGCGTCGGGAAGATTGTCAGACCAGTGACGGAGCAGATGCGCGGCAGCCGCCCGGCAGTGATAATCGCGGTGGCTAGAGACTCGTTCGAAGAGTTCGGCATTGATCCAACCCCGTTGTTGATGGAGCCAGAGGGCTTCAGTGAGGTGGTGAGCATGGTTAGCATCTGTCGGATCGAGTGCGTTCAGCCATTTTTTAAGTGCGGGACGGAGAGTCTCTTCTGGAAGGTCCCATAGGACACGTCTAGCGCGGTATCTGTTGCGATCTTCGTAGGCTTTAAGAAGGTCAAGGAGTTCTCCGGCACTGGCGCCCACAATCTTAGCAGGTGTATCCAGCGGGCGATTTTTCCAGGTAACCCGCCAGATGCGGCCTTTACTCGAGTCCCGCCGTTCGTCGCGGAGGGAATACTGCATGTGACCGAGTACTGGATTATACCAATCGGCGACGTAGAGCGCGCCCTCCGGACCGAGTTCAAGATCAACGGGGATGCACGCTTTATTGTGTGCTTCAAACACCTTACCGAGCCGTTTATGGTTGTAGGTCGTTCCGTTCTCGGTCCAATCATGGAGCAGAACACCCTGGAAGTTCTTATATTGGTTTGTGAAGACCTTTCCCTGAAAATCATCAGGCCAGTGCCTGCTCGCGATGAACTCCTGACCGCAGTTTCGGTTGTCGGAATTACCGTAACTGGCATTGGCGACGTTGCCTGACTCAGGCTGGTTAATGAGAGATGCGTTGTTGTGCCGAGCAACATAGAGATGTTCTCCCCAGCGATTGATGGCGTAGCCCCAGGGGTTTCCTCCGGGTGGAAGCCGGGAAACAATCTCAAGGCGATGAGTTCGCGGGTCGAAGCGGTAGATAGCGTTATCTGTGCTGCGGCGAGGCCCGTAGATGGTTTCTACCTGGGTGTGATGAAACACACTTTCCTGCATGTAGAGCCCTCCGCCAGGGCCCCAGACGAAGTTGTGGATGGCGTGGTGGCAATCTTCGCTTCCGAACCCGTGCAGGAGAATGGTCTCCTGATCAGCCTTTCCGTCATGATCGGTATCCTGGAGGAGGACAAGGTTGGGTTCCTGAGAGAGGTAGACTCCGTCCCTGCCAAGTTCGAATCCGAGCGGAAGGTAGAGATTGTCGGCAAAGATAGTCCGCTTGTCGGCTTTTCCATCTTGATCGGTGTCTTCGAGAACGAGGATCTGGTCATTGGGTTTGATACCGGGAAGGGCATGCGGATAAGAGGGCATGGTGGCGACCCAGAGACGTCCCGAGGAATCA
This sequence comes from Roseibacillus sp., assembly GCA_002709915.1. GTDB lineage: Bacteria > Verrucomicrobiota > Verrucomicrobiia > Verrucomicrobiales > Akkermansiaceae > Roseibacillus_B. The sequence goes on from PARF01000023.1 coordinate 105,514, forward strand.
AAGTTGAGGGCGACCGGATTGCGAAGTTCAGGAAATTCCTCCTCGGACGCGAAGAGATCGACTGCGAAGCCCTCGGCGATCTCGAACTTGGCTCGTTCTTCTGCGGGAGTAAGCGCGGGAGAAGTGCCCCCCCGTTTACCCGGGAGAGTGGCGGGAATCTCGATGGTGGAAGAGTCATCGATCTCGGACGGAAGATTTTCGCCGCGGGCGGCACGCCAGATCCGTTGATCCCGAAGGCCGCACATCTGAAGGAGTTTTTTGCGCTCGAGAGGAAAGTTGACCGTTCCGTATGGGTTTTTGCGATCGCCGTGAATGTAGAAGCTATTCACGGTACGATACCAATCAAAGAAGGTATTGTTCTTTTCTAGTACTTCTGTTCGAATTGCGGTTAGAGGAGCTCCATCGGGTAAAGGCAGGAAGAGCTGTTCTGAGAGGATCGCAGGTGCTAATTTTACGTAGCCCTCTGAGGTGAGGTGGACGCCGTTGATCGTGCAGGGTGCCTCCTCGTTTTTCTGGTACACTCTTCGAGAGGCGGAGTAGAGATCTACGCACGGGATGCCGAGTGAATTCGCAATGCGCTGCATGGTATCCTTGTAGAGCGAAAGCAGACGGTTTCGTGCGGGGGCATCAGGGACAGTGGATCCCTCACAGGCGAGCGGCGTGTAGAGGACGATCTTGGGAGAGGAACTTCCGTTGTAGTTGTTGCTTTTCAGCTTCATCAGGAAACTCGTGAGATCAGTGCCGAATCGGTCAAGCCCTTCCTCTCCCCCGTAATCCCAGGTTTCGTTGAAGCCATAGCAGGCCAGAATAACATCGGCTTGCACTTTATAGAGATAGTGATGGATGTCGCCGAAATCTTTCGGGCGAGGGCGTAAACTGACGGTGTCGGCTGACCAAGCGAGGTTACGAACTACAAGATTGTGCTCCGGGTAGCGTGCATGCAGTTGGCTTTCGATATCGCCAAAATACTGCATGCGCTCGGCGAAGGTATTGCCAATCCAGACAAGATGATCGCCTTTTTTGAGATCTAGCGAGGTAGCGTTAGTGGCGCCAATCGAGAATAAGGCAAGGAGAGTGGCGGCAAGAGTGAATCGAGAAAGCATGAGAAGGTTGAGTAGTTAGCAGAATGAATCGCTGTCACCAATCCACCAACCACGGGATTTACCCGTGGGTATGGAAGGAGGATATTACAGACTAAGCCGATCCATTCTGGCGCAGGGAGATGTGAAAGAGCCACCGATGAACTCAAAATATCCTCTAGTATTCGAGATCGAAGACAGTTTGGGCCCGTCGTAGTAATTGGTCGATACGTTCAGCTTGGCGCGGATTTGGGGCAATCGAGTGACGATGGAGGTGCCAGCCAGCCATCGCAAGGGGAGTCCATCGAAGGAAAAGTGGCAGGCTCTTGCGCTCATCCGGCTCGAGAGATCGATCAGCTTCATATCCCGCAAGGAAGCTGCGGGCGAGGTTTGAATGCCATTCTTCGTTGATGTAACAGAACCCGTGAATCGTCATGGCAAGGTCGAAGAGGTAGTGGTCGATACAGGCTTCCTCCCAGTCAAGAACCGCTATCAGGTTGTTTCGCCGGAAGATGGTATTGTCGGGAAAGAGGTCTCCGTGCACGAGGCCACTTGGAAGGCTCAAATCCTGTAGCTCGGGGGCCAGTCTCTCCATGAGTTGCAGGAAATCCCGGGCTGAACTCGTCCTGGTCCCCCGCAAGGATTCAGCAATGCCGAGAGTGTTCTGCAGTGAGAGCAGGTTGTCGTAATCTTTATTCTCCCAAGGAAGCCCGGGGAGCTGATGGAGCCGGGCTACTATTTCTCCCATCGTGTGCGCGACTGCAGGTTGTGGCACCGGTTCCTCACCCTCCACGAAGGGAAAGACGATCCATCGGGAAGAGCCTTCCTGATTCGATGTGCATCGGGCCCGTCCATCAGGATCGCGAAGGGGAGGAACGACCGGAAGGCCTTGCACCTTCAGCCAGTCGATCAGACGAAGCTCGTGGTTTATCTTCTCTTCCGGTTGTTCGGTATAGCGACGCAGAACGTAGGCTCCCAGGTCGGTTTCGAGTCGGGCGTTGAAGTTCGAATAGCCCTGATGAGACAAAGCCTCGAGTTGCCGGATCTTTCCAAGATCGAACTGGCGGCAGATCTGTTCTCCGGCGGACCAGAGTTCGGACTGCGAGGGAAGGGCGACCATGCCGAGGCAGTCTCCTCTCCTTCCCGGAGTACGTCACGCTCGCAGTTTCTCAATCGTACCCCGCTTTCACTCTCTGGGCTTCGGGGAATCACCCGCAAGTGCGTTTGCCGGCGGACAAGGTTTTACTTGGGAAGGGAAAGCTCGAAAACGATAGGACGATGATCGGAGGCAAGGCGCTCATCGTGCACTTCAGTAAGTGGCGGATTCACGAAAGAAAAGCCCCGAGTCATGAAATAATCAATTTCGACGCGGGGCGAGGGCGATGGAAAGGTCTTCGCATTATTTTTCTTGGGAAGAATGAGAAAGCCTGAGGCCCTGAGCCTTGTCAGTGAGTCTGATTTTGGCTCGGCGTTGAAATCACCTGCCAGAATGACGGGATGCTCGCGCTCCTTGAGCCCTGCGATGAGATCGTTTACCTGCGCTACCCGGAAGGCCTCTCTCGTCCAGTCATTATGAATACTAACAAAGGACAGGAGGGGGCCCTTGTCAGCGGGTCGGACAGTGACTTCAAGGGCGCAGCGGGGTTCTGCGCCGGGAGCGAGTTGGTGACGAATAGATTTCTGGATAGGAAAGCGGGAGAGAACAGCCAGCCCATACTGGCCGCCCTGAAAGTCCATGAATGCTCCGAAACGATGATGCATCCCCAGAAGATCTCCGAGGAGTGCAGCCTGGTCGACTTTCCCAGAGCGAGTGCAAGTGTGGTCGATCTCCTGAAGAGCTACCAGATCTGGTTTGAGCGTGCGCAGGACGGACGCGATTCGCCTCAGGTCCACCTTGTTGTCCATGCCGCGGCCGTGCTTTATGTTGTAGGCCACCAAGCGTATTTTCGCGGTTTCTGCTGCCTGAAGAGAAGGTCTGCCTGAGAGGAAAGCACAGGCAACGAGAAAGAGTGTTATAAGAACACGGTTGAGACGCTGATCTTTCACCCCGGAGCTGTAGGATAAATTCACGGACTTGTCACTGGGAAGATCTGTTTGACGTCAGGCCCACCAAAGAGCGCTTCGGTAGATCGTAAGCGCAGGTTTTGCAGTCCCAAAGACGTCGCCTGCGCGATGCAAAAAGGCGCTTCCGGGGGGCTCCGTAGCATTCGCTGGATGCGCCTGTCAAATGGAGGTTGCGAGATCAGGGGGTGGCCAACCTGAAGTAGTTCTCTGAAACCTCACTGACCGAAAACACCATTTGGCGGGTTGCCTGAGAATCGGGAACATTTTGCCATGAGTCGGGAGTCAGGCTGGCCGAATGCTGCAGGATCGCATCCGTATTTTCCCAACGGATCGTGATCAATCCGTCAACGGGACCTTCAATGGTGAGTTCTCCCAGATTGGCGGGAAGAATTTCAGGCTCACGAACCATGTCGCCGAACTGGTCGAGGGGCAGGGGGTAGGTTCCAGTCTCCCGGATGTAGCGAATGTGATTGTCCCGAAAACCGGCTTCATTGTCTTCACCGTTGATGGCGAACTTGTATTCGACCTTTCTCGATTGACCGGCTAGGGCTTGGAACCTGATGGTGTAGATTCCATCTCCGGCCACGGCATCTCCTGATTCTATCGCACCATCGTCGAGAAGTTCGAAATCGTCTGACGGGAATGGCCATTCCCACCAAGTGAATCCTGCAAATTCACCATTAATGTAAACCCGGTCCGTTTCCAGATTGAAGGAGGTTCCGTTCAAGGTCATGGCGTTGTTCATATCGACGGTAATGATGATCTCGGTATCCTCGGCGAGATTGGAATCTGGTCCAACATCGTTGAAGTAGCGCACAGGAAGCGTCTGGGGTTCCTGCCGGCTCAGGATAAAGCTGCGATTTCTGCCGTTCTCCCATTGTCCGCCGTTATAAATATACTTGTATTCGACGCTGTCACCGGGCGCGATTGAGTTGATGATCGTTGTCCCAGTGTAGATCGGCGATCCCTCGGACAGGGCCTCAAGTTCAAATCCGGGCGCCCAGTTGTTGAATGCACCGCGAACCTCCAACCAGTCGAATTCGGGAAGAAAAAGACCGTCCTGAAGAAGCTGAGACATGTCGACCTGAAAAGTAACTTCGATCCCTCGACCAGGATTAATGGTGAGATCATCGAAAAACACAGTATCGAGAACCTGGCCGCCACTCTGGTAGATAAATCTGCGATTACCGTTCTGGCCCGGACCAACGTTACCCTCCCAGATGTCGCCAGAGGTAGCGCTTCCAATGAAGAATTTGTAATCGAATTGAGCGCCGTCGAAGTCAAAGATCCCAATCTCGGCTTCATAGACCGAGCTATTTTTCGCCACGGGAGTTAAGTCGGTTCCAGACCAGCCGTTGAAGGGTCCTCGGACAAGGAGTCGATCGTTGTTCGGGTTGTAGCGGCCAATCGCGATTTGAACCGACATGTCGACCCGAAAGGTGGTGGTCTGCGCGATGGCGAGAATAGGAAAGAGGCTAGTCAGCGCAACCAAGCTAAGCTTGAAAAGAGCGTATTTCATCTTGTTGGTGTAGCGCTGAGCGAGGAGGAGGAAAGAGAAAAGAGTAAGTTCCTGAGATCATCAACTGCGGTTATCTGGATCGCGTTGACGAGGGTCTGGTTTGCAATATTCTGAGATCATCGGGGGCGTATTTCATTCTTGGATTCCTTGCCTCGAAATCCCGCTGTCGATTGAAGGGAGATGCCAGCTACTCCTGCTTATCGGGCTGGGAGTTTTTCTGTCTCCCTTTTGGTCTCCCGCCTAGCTCGGCGAGGAGCATTGTCAGTGTGAGAAGCACGAACAAGGTGCCGGCCATGGCAAACGGAAAGAGCCACCACGAAGCCCACTGTTGGGACACAAGCCATTTGGCCGCCAAATACGCCCCCCAAAAGCACAGCACCAGACGCACACTATTGATAATGCTACCGACGAAGAGGGAGCGTTTTTCCTCTTTACGCTGGTGTTCTATTGCTCCCTTGATTTCTGTGGCATAGGCGATCACTTCCTCTTCGCTCATTTCCTCAGGATCTGACGGGTCTTCAGTCATTTTTCATGGGTCGCAGGATGGGGCGTGTTCTCACCCACATGGTGTTCAGTAATCGATTTTGAAAGCAATGCGGTTTCAGGTCCACTCGGTAAGGACAGAGAATTCTATGTGACTGGAAATTCAACGGGGTATCCACAAAACCTGCGGGAGGGATTCCCGTCTTGTCGGACTGAGCGGTAAAAAAAATTGCAGACACAAGGCATTTGTCGATACTCGAAACAGCACCAACAAATAACATGTCCAACGCCTTGTCTGCCTCCCCACCATGGTCTTTTCCCTCACTCGTTGTCAGCGTCACTGCCGTCGTTCTGACTACAAGCCTCACTTCTGCCCAAATCGTAGATATCACCCAGCACAACGTCTCGCTGCCTGAGGACGTGGACGCGGGGCGCGCTATCCCTGGGGATATGGATGGCGACGGAGATATCGACTTTGTCATTAATGATTTTGTTGGTGC